>JAISEB010000338.1 GCA_031264395.1 Treponema sp.
ATAATCAACATGGCTGATTATATACCGCCCGTCTGAGCCGGACAGTCATCTAACTCGGCCGGACAGACGGCCGACTCAGACAGGTAACGCAGAGGTGCCTGGCCCCGTTTTTACCGCCAAGTTCCGTTCGTGAGGGTTCGTGCTGTTCGTGGTTAAATCCTGTGTTTGTCCGTGTCCGTCTGTGAGGTCAGTGGTTAATTTCTTTTGTTCGTGTTCGTTCGTGGTTAATTTCCGTCAGTGGTAACCCAGAGGCGCCGAATTTTCGTAGGAGGAAAGTTACACGCCCCTTCGGGTCGTTTGCCGATAGGACTGGATTGAACATCAGGCGGCCAGGCTTCTTCTTCGGTCATGCGTAGAACTAAATTCCGGCTGTTGCCGGGCCGATATGTTCCATTTCCGCGGTTTTGGCGGTTTCTTTGGCCGCTTCCGGTTCCTGGACAAGACAGTCCCGGTCGTATTCCCACATCCGGGCATCATTTATGGCCCCAATCTGGTGTAAATCCTCAGCCATTTCATGAAGCACGCCTAAAAGATCGCTTTCATAGACTTTTCCCATACGGTTATCCCCCAATTTCCTGATATTTCCCCGTCTTAACCAATTCAGTAAGCTGTTTATCTGTCAAGGAAAGCCAATCCCTGGCTGTTTTTTTTAGCCCGGCCAGTTCTTTCCGGCTTATGTTGCCCTGGTCAGACTTGGCAAATCCATAAACAAAGAACGTCAAAGCTCCGCTCCTAAAAAGTACGATGATCCGGTAACCGCCCGATTTCCCCTCACCGGGCCGGGCAAGGCGCACCTTGTAGACCCCGCCGCCGAGGCTGGCCTCCGCCTGCCCCACCTCAAGTACATCGTTGACTATTGCCTTGAGTTCGCCATCTGCTATGCCCTCCTTGACAGCGAACCGGGTAAAACGGCTAACTTTGAAGATCCTCACTTATAAACAATAACCAAAAAACGGGCGGATCACAAGCTCTGACATGACTGACACCATTTTTACCGCCATGTTTCGTTCGTGAGGGTTCGTGCTGTTCGTGGTTAAACTCCGTGTCCGTCCGTGTAGTCAGAGTGGTTAATTTCTTCCCTTTTTCTTCTTTCCCGCCTTTTCCTTCTTTGACTTATTCGACTTCGCGGTAAAAATTCTTCAATGAATCACCGTGGCAGCGGTCTACCCCGTTATGCGGAGCTCACCTGCTTCCCTGGTCGTAGGGAATACCCTCGGCTCGGGGGGCAAGGGATCTCTTGGACGTAAAGGCCAGCACAATCATCGTAGCGATATAGGGAATCATCTTGTAGAGGTAGCTTGGGATGGGAATGTTTCGCATAAAAGAGATCCCCGAATAGGAAGAGGCAACGGCCTTCATCAGGCCAAAGAAAAAGGCCGCGACCAGAATGCGGCCCGGCTTCCACTGGCCGAAAATCAGTACCGCCAGGGCAAGAAAACCATAACCCGAAACTTCGGCGTTAAACTGGGTCGAGGTAGGGATGATAAAAACCAGCCCGCCTATCCCCGCCAGGGCGCCGGAGATCATCACGCCGGCGTAGCGCATCCGGTACACGTTGATTCCCGCCGAATCCGCCGCCTGGGGATGTTCCCCGCAGGATCGCAGCCTGAGCCCGAAACGGGTTTTATACAGCAGCAGCGCGGAAACAATCAGAATAAGAAAACCAAGGTAGGTGGTCAGGTAGGTGTTCCGGAACAGCAACGGGCCGATAAACGGAATGCTCCCCAGCACGGGGGCCTTCTCAATCCGGAACTGATTAACAAACGGAATTTGCTGTACCGTGCGGATTATGCGGGCCACGTAGATCGATACCGCCGGGGCAAGCATGTTTATCGCCGTACCGCTGATAATCTGATCCGCCTTCATATTGATCGAGGCATAGGCGTGAAGCAGGGATACCAGGACGCCGGACAAGGCGGAAACAAGAATCGCCAGCAGCAGAACAGGCTGTCCGGGGATAAGGTTCTGGAAGAGGTTTATAAAAAGCACCCCCGCAAAGGCGCCCATAATCATAATTCCCTCAAGGGCGATATTGATGACGCCGCTTCGTTCGGAAAACATTCCCCCCAGGGCCACAATTAAAAGGGGAATCGAAAAAAACATCGTCTGCTGGACCAAAAAATACAGTATGCTCACGATTCTCCTCCCTTGTCTGCGCGGAGCGCGGCTTTGCGTAACCTGAGAGAAACAAAAAAAGTTCTTAAGAGCAGCGCGAAGGCGCTGAAGTAAATGATTACGGCAATGATGATCTCGATAACCTGGGGGGCGTAATTGTAAAGCTGCATGTTAAAGCCCCCCACATTGAGGTACGCGATCAGGAGGCCGGAAAAAATGATCCCCAGGGGATTGTTAAGGCCCAGCAGGGCTACCGGTATGCCGTTAAAGCCCTCCGGGGCCAGCACGTCTACCACGGTAATGCCCTTGCCGGAACCGGCCAGATACAGGAAGGCGCCGCCCAGCCCCGCCATGGCTCCGGCTATGATCAGGGAACTTACGATACTGCGCCGTTCGTTGATCCCGGCATAGCGGGCCGCGTCGCGGTTAAACCCGCAGGCCTTTAGCTCGTAACCGAAGGCGGTTTTTTCCAGGATAATGTAGACAAGAACGGCAAAGGCAATGGCCAGAAAAATGCCGCCGTTGGCGCTTGAGACGTTGTTGCCGTCACGAAAGACAAGATCCAGCCCCATCCGGGGAAGGTTCGCCAAATCCGCCACGCGCATGCTCTGGTTTTTCAGCGGATCGAAGATCGTCCTGGTAATAAGAAAATTGACCAGGTATGTTCCCACATAATTCATCATGATACAGGCAATAACCTCATTCACGTTGAAGTATGCCTTTAAAAAACCCGGTATGCTTCCCCAAAGGGCGCCCACAAGCATCGCCGCCAGAAGGGCGGTAAGACAGTGAAGGTAAACGGGGAGAAAAACACACTTAACGCCGATAAGAACCGCCGTGTAGGCCCCCACGATAAACTGGCCCGAAGCGCCGATGTTAAAAAGCCCGGTCCTGCTGGAAAAGCCCACCGAAAGCCCGGTCATGATAATCGGCGTCGCAAAATACAGCACCTGGCCCATGTCCCGCCGGCTGGCAAAGCCCCCGCTGAGGATAGCCCAAAAGCCTCCCAGGGACTGGGAGGCGTTGCTTACCAGGAGGATCAAAAAACCCACAAAAAGCCCGACAAGGATCGCCGTCACCGAAGACAGCACGTTAACCGAGGCGCCCCACAAATTGTTTCGTCTTATCCTTTCCATCAGGCGCTCCTCTCCCTCTTTTTGGAGCCGGCCATGTAAAGCCCAAGTTCCCGGTAGCTTACCTCTTTCGGCTTAAGATCGGCGACGATGGCCCCTTCGTAGATCACGAGAATACGGTCGCTGACATCCATAACTTCGTCAAGTTCCAGGGATACCAGCAGCACCCCCTTGCCGGCCGAGCGTTCCGCCACAAGCTGTTTGTGGATGTACTCAATAGCCCCTATATCCAGGCCCCTGGTAGGCTGAACGGCTATCAAAAGCGGAGAGCCCCTGTCTATCTCCCGCGCCACAATCGCCTTCTGCTGATTTCCCCCGGACATGCTGCGGGCAATGGTCCGGGAGCCCTGACCGCTGCGTATGTCGAACCTGCCTATAAGGGAATCGGCGTAGCGGTAAATTTCGCTGTATTTTAAAAAGCCCGCCTTTTGAAACCGCGGTGAAAAGTAACTTTGCAGGACGAGGTTAAAGGCAAGGTTGTAATCCAGCACAAGTCCGTGCCGGTGCCTGTCTTCGGGAATATGGGCCATGCCGGATTGTCCCCTGTCCCGTATGTCGTCACGGGTAATTTCCCGGCCCTCAAGGCATATACGCCCCGCGTCGGCGCTCATCATCCCCGCCAGGGCGTATATCAGTTCCTGCTGTCCGTTCCCGTCGATACCGGCGACACAGACAATCTCCCCTTCCCGTACCTGGAAGCTTACATCGTTAACCAGGGCTTTCCCGTGGAGTTTGCTCCGTACCGTAAGATGTTCCACTTCGAGGATCACCCGGCCGGGTTCCCGGTCGGTCTTTTCAACCGAAAAGTTTACCTTTCGGCCCACCATCATTTCCGAAAGCGCTTCTTTGGAAGTATCCGCCACTTCCACGGTTCCGACAGATCGTCCCTTGCGCAGAACGGTACAGCGATCGGCGGCTGCTTTAATTTCATTTAATTTATGGGTAATAAACAGAATCGATTTGCCCTCGGCCACGAGGTTCTTCATTATATTGATAAGTTCTTCGATTTCCTGGGGGGTTAACACCGCCGTCGGCTCGTCAAAAATCAGTATTTCATTTTCCCGGTACAGCATTTTAAGAATCTCGACCCGCTGCTGCATGCCCACGGTAATGTCCGAGACAAGCGCGTCGGGATCGATTTCGAGCCTGTAACGTTTGGATAATTCCGTTACCTGGTTGCGGGCGTTATCAAGCTTGAGCAGGCCGTAGCGGGTGCTTTCCACCCCCAGGATGATGTTTTCCAAAACGGTAAAATTATGCACCAGTTTAAAATGCTGATGCACCATGCCGATGCCAAGCCGGGTCGCGTCGTTTGGCCCGTGGATATGCACTTCCCGACCGTTCTTTTTGATTATCCCCTTTTCCGCCCGGTACAGGCCGAAAAGTATGCTCATCAAGGTCGATTTCCCCGCGCCGTTTTCTCCCAGCAGGGCGTGTATCTCTCCCTTTTTTAATTGAAGCGTAATGTCATCGTTGGCGACAATACCGGGAAATTCCTTGGTAATGCCGCACATTTCAATAAGGTA
>JAISEB010000288.1 GCA_031264395.1 Treponema sp.
TTTAGCTTCAAATGTATATTTTGTCCGTGTTGGTCTGTGTCTGTCCGTGGTTTTTAAGCGGAAGTTGTTCAATAACTGAAGTTATTGAACAACTCTATTCTACGCTTCCCAGCCCATTTCGCGGGACGCCTTGACGCTTATGTCTTTAAGGCAGGCGATAATATCTTCGATCTTTTTTTCATCCAGCCGGATAGCCGGGGCGGAAATGCTGATTCCCGCCACTACGAGGTTTTCAAAATTCCTTACCGGCACCGCGATACACTGTACGCCCTCTTCGCATTCCTCGTTATCCATGGCATAGCCTGATTTTCTGACGGAGGCCAGCTCTTTTTTGAGGGCGCTCAGGCTGGTAATGGTATGTTTTGTAAACCTGGGAAATCCGCAGACTCTTTTGAATTCCAAAAGCTTGTCATCGGAATAATTGAGCAGATGGAGCTTTCCCACTCCGGTAGCGTGCATGGGGGCCACATGCCCTATTCTCCGCAAGGTCTGCAGCATGTGATTGGGCCCTTCCTCGGTGGCTATGTACACCATCTGCATATTCTGTTCAATGCAGAGGGAAGCCGATTCATTGGAAAAGGCCGCGGCCTGTTTGACGTATTTGATAAGGGAACTCTGAAAGGGGAAGCTGTTCCGCGCCCTGAGCCCCAGTTCCGCCAGTTTCATGGTAAGGTAGTAACAGGAAGTAGAAAGATCCTGTCCCACATACCCAAAATCAATGAACGTGCCAAGAAAACGGAGCAGGGTACTTTGGGGCATCTTGAGGCTTTTGGCTATGTCCTGCAGCCGGGCCGGTGTTTCAATTTTCGACAGCCCCTCAAGGATATGAAGAGCCTTTCCAAGGGACTGATTCTTTTTTATGCCTGCGCTGATCTGTTTTTCCATAATAACCTGTAATCAATATTTACAGAAAAATGAAAAATTGACAATGGGTTTCACGGGCCGCGGTTAAAAAACGGGCGACCCTGAAACCCTGTTCCATTACGGCAAATCCTTGACAGAATAAACGGTTTCGGTATATTTTAGTACCAAAATATAGATTTTTTAATTTAATTAAGGAGGAAGTTTGCCATAATGAAACAATTCTTTTTCGTTTTGGCTGTATGCTGTCTGATTGTTCCGGCTGTATATATTGAGGCGCAGACATCTGTTGTAGTAGTAAGCAAGTCACCCGATACGTTTGCCGATCAAACGGTAAGTATCTTTATTGACGGCCAGAAAAGGCTGAGTATTTCCCAAAACAACACCAAGTTTGAGGTTGCAGTACCCGACGGGGAGCATACGATGTACGCCTTACAGGGGCTGTTCAAGAGCAACACATTTAGTTTCAGCGCCAACTCGTCAAGGATAGAATTCCGTACCATTATCCAGGGACTGGGAATAAAGCTGAACAAGACAGGCGAAACTCCCCTGGCGGCCGCGGATACGGGGCAGTCCGGTTCAGGCCGCACCGCTGCCGCTTCGCGCATTTTGCGGGAAAGTCCCGACATCGAGGGCGCCCTGAACAAAGCGGCGGAAGATCTGATGGTAGAAATGAAAGAAAATTCAACGGTTGCCATCTTTAGCGTCTCTTCAAAGGATCGTGACATGGGGGAATTCGTACTTGAAGAGCTGGCCTGTATTCTGGCGGATTCAGGCATGTTTAAGGTAGTTGACCGCATAGATATTGATAACATACGCAGCGAACTGGATTTTCAGCTTGGCGGGGAAATAGACAACGGTTCGGCTATCGTCATAGGTCAAATGCTGGGCGCAAACATCGTCATTACCGGCAGCATATTAACCGAAACAACCAGAAGGCTCAGGCTCAAAGCGCTGGATGTAACCACGGAGGAAATTGTCGCCATGGTATCGGAGAGTTTTTAAGCTCGAAAAAGACACAACAGAGTTGAGCTGTTCCAAAGCAAGGAGGCATGTCATGATTTCATACGGAAAAGTTGACGCCGGTTATTCTCTTGAAGGCAAGACCGCCGTCATAACGGGGGGAGCCGCCGGCATAGGATTCGCCACGGCCGAATTCTTTGCCAAAAAGGGCGTTAACCTGGTAATCGCCGATCTTAATCCGGACGCGGACGCAATCGCGAAAAAACTCGGGGCAAAAAACGCCGGGGTTCCGGGGGACATCCGCGACAGGGCCTACCGGCAAAAAGTCATTGATACGGCCGTCCGCGGTTTCGGCGGGGCGGACATACTCGTCAACAGCGCGGGCATAGTCGCGCTTGAAAAGGCCGAAGTCCTGAGCGAAAGCGACTGGGAAAAGACTATCTCCATTAACCTTACGGCCGGCTTCATGATGGCGCAGGCCTTCGGCGCCTGGCTCATTGAAAACGGGCGGCCAGGCTGCATCGTCAACATGGCGTCACAGGCGGGGGTTATCGCGCTGGACCGCCACGCCGCCTACTGCGCGAGCAAGGGGGGCGTCATTTCCATGACCCAGGTCCTTGCCCTTGAATGGGGAAAATACGGCATACGGGTGAACGCCGTTTCCCCGACGGTGGTGCTTACCGAGCTGGGACACAAGGCATGGGACGGACCTGCCGGGGACGCCTTCAAAAAGGAAATTCCGGCCGGACGTTTCGCGGAGCCCGATGAAATCGCCGCCGTTATAGGGTTTCTGTGCAGCGACGCCGCCGCCATGATAACAGGACACAACCTTCTTGTAGACGGCGGCTATACCGCCAAATAAAGGAGAACGCGATGCAAAGAATTCTGAACAACGCCGACGACATAGTTGACGAAATGCTTAAGGGTTTTGTAAAGGCCCATTCCGATATTGTAGCGGTTACCGGAAATCCGCGCGTACTGAAAAGGGCGGACATGAGCAAAGACCGCGTCGGAATCGTTACGGGCGGAGGAAGCGGGCACAAACCCGCCTTCATAGGCTACATAGGGGAAAACCTTGTGGACGCGGCCGCCGTCGGGGAAATCTGCACGTCTCCGAGCGCCGCCGCCTTTCTTGACGCGTTCAGGGCGGCCAGCCGGGGAAAAGGCGTCGCGTGCCTGTACGGCAATTATTCGGGGGACAACATGAACGTCAAAATGGCGGTCAAGATGGCGGCAAAGGAAGGCATTGAAGTAAAGACCGTCATTGCCAATGACGACGCCGCGTCGGCCCCCCTTTCCGAGGCGGCCAAACGCCGGGGAGTCGCGGGCGAGGTGCTGATGTGGAAGGCCGGCGGGGCAAAGGCCGCGTCGGGGGCGGGCCTTGACGAAGTCATCGCCGCCGCGCAGAAGGCAATAGACAACACCCGCAGCGTCGGCATAGGACTGACCCCCTGCACGCTTCCGGCCGTGGGGCATCCCAATTTCGAAATAAAGCCGGGAACAATGGAGGTGGGCATAGGGCATCACGGCGAGCCCGGAATTGAAGTCTGCCCGCTGGAAAACGCCGCGGGACTCGCCAAACGGATGACCGGCATCGTGCTCCCCGATCTTCCTTTCTCAAGGGGAGATGAAACTGCGGTGCTCGTATCGGGGCTGGGGGCGACGCCGGTAATGGAACTGTACGTGCTCTACGATGAAATTGAAAAAATACTTTCCGGCGAAGGCATAAAAATACACCGGGCCTATGTGGGAAATTATTTTACCTCCCTTGACATGATGGGCGCCACGCTGACCGTCATGAAGCTTGACGGCGAACTTGCCCCCCTCATTGACGCGCCGTGCTACAGCGCGGGCCTGAAACAGAGGCCGTCATGAGCGCTTTCAAAAACAGCGATGGAAAAACGGCGCTGCTTAAAATGGCGGAGGCCGTGCAAAAGAACAAGGACTATCTTTCCGAACTGGACGGCCTCATTGGCGACGGGGATCACGGCATGAACATGAACAAGGGCTTTACCATGTTTGCCGAAAGCATAGCGGGCCGGGAGACGGGCTTCACCGAAGGACTGGACGAACTGGGGAACCTTCTCTTCAGCAAAATAGGAGGCTCCATGGGCCCCATTTATGGAACGATCTTTATGCAGATGGCGGAAACAGGTTCGGAATATGATGAAATTGGAACTTCCGAACTTGCGGCCATGCTGCGCTCCGGGCTGCTTGCCCTTTACGACATTGTGGAAGCCCGCCCCGGCGACAAGACCCTCATCGACACCCTGGCTCCCGCCTGCGACGCCATGGACGCCGCCGCCGAACAGGAAACGGATCTCGCTGCGGCCCTGGCCGGATTAAAAGAAGCGGCGGCCCGAGGCTGGGAATCCACGAAGGACCTTGAGGCGAAGTTCGGCCGTTCAAGCCGCCTCGGGGAACGCTCCAAAGGGGTCCATGACGCGGGCGCAACTTCGTGCAGGATCATCCTTGAAGCCATGGCGGACGGCATAGCGGAACTGTGCGCCTGACCGGAAGCGGCCATGACGGCAAGCCTGTTTGCCCGCCTCGGGGCCGCTTCCGGGTTACTAAACATATCCATTTCAGCCAAAATCAAATTCGGCCTGTCCGTCTTCATGAGTGTGGCGGCGGCCGCTTTTGCCTTCAAAAAAAACAGATATGTCCCAGTGAACAGCCGAGGCAATGGACAGGGCAACGGGAAGCACCTGTGAACCGGCGTAATGATCATAATCAAGCGGGCTGTGGGGAAGAAGAACGCGGTTTTCATCGGCATAGGGTTCCGCGCCCGTCCGGGTCCACACAAATTCCACGGCGCCCCGGCGGCCCTTCCAGCCCAGGGCGCGGGCCGCCTTTACCTGGGGAGGAGTGGAAGACGTATACGATTCAGGCGGCCGCGAAAGCCGCTTGCGGTACACAAGTTCGCCGTCAAGTTTTCCCGCACGGAGATCTTCAAGACAGCCGCGTATCTTCTTTTTGAACGCATCCTCGTCCGCCCCGGAAAAAACCAGTTCAAGAAGTTCCACCTGCAGCCGGCGGGCAAGCGGGGTAGCGTCGCTCCGAACCGCCTCCATTCCTTTGACCTCAACCGTATACGAACCGTCCGCGTTAATAAGATAACCCCCGTACCCCTTGGCCCTGCCCCGCGGCCCTTCGTACCCGCCTGGGGAAGACGCGGCCCCCGCGTGCGGCGCCCTGAGCGGCGGAATAAGAAAACGGCGGTACGCTTTTTCAAAGCGGAGTTCCATAAAGGATTCAAGGCGGTATTCTTTCCATATGGTTTCGGAAAGAAAGGCGTTAAGTTCCCCGGCAAGTTTTTCGCAGGGAACAAGAAAATCACCGGAGGCCGCATCATCGCCGAATCCTGTTTCAACAAACAGGGAATCGGTATCCCCGTAGAGCACGTTGAAGCCCTTTTCGGCAAACCAGTCTCTTGAAAAATAAAGCCATTTGCGGGCAAAGGACGTGATGGCCCCGGCAAGATCGGTCCGTCCGTAACGGCATGCCGAAGTACCCATGACCCCGTAAAAACTGTTCATGAGGATCTTGTACACTCTGGCGGCGGTCTCGTCCCCTTCGTCCATGGCCCTCCGGCGCGCCGAAAAATATCCGGCAATAAGGGAAGGAAGCACGCCCGGACTCCGTGAAAAGGACGCGCCGTTGGGAGCGGTAATGGCGCCCTCCGCGCGGGCGTTCAAACCGGCGTTATCCTGCCCTTGTACGCCGCTTCTGGCGCGGGCAAGCGGATCGATGTTAAAGGTCCTGATTATAGTGGGATAAAGGCTGCGGAAATCAAAGACGGCGACATTACCGAAAAGCCCCGGCAGGGGATCAAGAACGGTTCCTCCCGCCGCGCCGGAAACGCTGTCTGCAACAGGAGGAGGAGGAGGCGCCGTGTTCCTCCGGGCAAGTTCTATGCCGTAGATGCGCTCAAAACTCACGACGCTGGTCCACGCCTTGTCGATGCCCGCCCCGGTTAAAAGCGCCCGTTTTACCGTTAAGGTAAAGAGCCCTGTTTTCGCAAGTATGCGGAGAACAAGTTCGGCATCCCTCAGGCAGTACCCGCCGAACAGCCGGGGGTCTTCCGCGTAGAGCCTGTCGAGATCGGCAATCTTGTTTTTGCCCGACGAGGCGACGGATTTCCCCTCTCCCAGCACGGCGCGGGAAACGGCCTCGAGGGTAAAGTCCCCGGGTCCTCGGGATGAACCCTGAAAGCCCGAACGCACTATGCGGAGCGCGTCTATCACCTGGCGGCCCGGCGCAATCGCGGCGGCGGAACGGCGGCCCGAACCGGGGAAAAATTTCCCCTCGTCCGAGGATCTTCCCGGCCTGAACGGGACGCCGAGTTTCCCGCAGCGTTCGGCCATGATGCGGAAATCAAAATCAAGAAAATTCCACCCGGTAAGAATATCCGGGTCCATGCGTCTTATGTCCTCAAAGAACGCGGCAAGAAGGGACGCCTCGTCCTCGTGAAAAAAAAGACCGCCCTCCCCGCCCGAAGCTTCCGCGTCTGAAGCCTCCGCGCCATGAGGGATGCGCACCCGGACAACGCCGCTTCCGCCCGGCGCCTCCCCGGAACCGGCCGTCCCCGGATCGCCTGAATCCATGTCCGCGCCGCGGGCACAGACCACCGCTATCGCGCGGATTGAATTGTCCCTGGTATCGGTTTCTATGTCTACCGACGCGATGATGAGGGGAAGGACGGCCGGAGCGTCGCAGGGGGTAAACCGGGGCTCCAGTATCACAACACCGGCGCGGCGCCCCGCCCCGGCGCGGCCTTCTATTAACACGGGCCCCAGTATCTTTTTTTCGGAAAGAAAAAGAACCGCCGGTTTTATGTCCGCGTCGGGACTGGGAATGCCGGCCGCCTCCAGAAGATCCGCCGCCCGGAGGCGGTCGCCGTAACGGAAAAAATCAAGGCGGAGGAGCCTTTCCCTTCCCGTAAAGGATTCCAGATCCGAACGGCTCTCCCTGAAACGCAGGGACGCAAGAGAAGAAAGGACCCGTTTCCTGTCTTCCTCAAAAACATGAATAGAGGGCCGCCAGGCCTCTTCCACCGCGGCAAAGGATCTTCCGTCATCAAGGCGGCCGGCGCAGTAAAGCCGGTTCCGCCCCGGATCGGCGTAACAGTGCACAATATATCCCCGGAAATTTTCACGGTCCCCGCCTGGCCGTTCGCGGGAACTTTCGCCGCCCGGGGGCAATTCCCCGCCGTCAGAATTGACGGGAAGCGCCGAAAAGCCGTTCAAAAAGAACCTCGTACACAGGCCGCAATCCCATGAGGGCGGCGGTGACAAACGCCGAAAGGGAAACAAGAACCACGCCGAAAAGACGATCGAAACCGCCGCTCGTTTCGAGTATCAGGACAATGCCCGCTACAGGCGCGTTTCCCGCAAATGCCGGAGTAAAGATGAAAAAGAAACCCGCGCTGGCGGCCCTCATGGAAGATACCCGCATGATCACTGCAGTATATACGGATTCCCCCAGGCGCACAAGCGCGCGCGTTAAAACGGGCAAGAGACGCGACGAACCAGGCGCAGAGGGTGCAGGCAATCGTGACCACGTCATTGCGGATTTTACTTAATAATTGAGCCTGTTCCAAAACCCCCAGAAAAGATAGAAAAGGCGAGGGAAACCTGATAAGATTGTAGTTGGAAAAACTATCAACCAGGAGACCCACGCCATGAAAACTATAAGCCAAATCATCGCAGGAGCACAAGCGCTCCTTAACATCTCATACAACCTTACCGA
>JAISEB010000057.1 GCA_031264395.1 Treponema sp.
TGCGGCCAAGATCGGTGATGACGGCTCCCGCGGTACGGGTGGCGGCGCGTATCACCGTTTCGCCTTCGGGAAGGGGCAGGTGTATGATCACCTCGCAGGGGCCGGGTTTTTCAAGGAGATGGCGATGCAGGGGGTAAAGCGCCTCGTCGCTGCCGGCCGCCCCGCCCTTCAGCATGATATGTACGGCGCGGACTTCGGCGCGCCGGGACGCGGTCCCTGTTCCAGGGGCTCCTGTTCCGGTGGTGGGCGCTTCGGCCAGGCCTTTGTTCCGCGCGGCGGACCGTTTGGCGTTTTTGACCGCCTTGTCAAGATCGATAAGCTCGTTGACGATGAAATTTGCCTGAGTTTGCCCTTCCTTGCGGTACGGGTCTATTCTTCCCCGGACTCCGATGATCCCCTCTTCTCCTTCCTCGTTGATGATAAGGCGAAGCTCGTTGCCGTACTGTTTCCAGGCCTCGGGGAAGAATTTAACGCTGATTTCGCCCCGGTAATCGGCCAGCGTTCCGAAGCACATCTCTTCCCCTTTTTTGTCTTGAAAAGGCCGGTTGAGGGATTTGAGCGTGCCGATGAGGGTATAGGTTTTTTTGTCCGCCTCAAGGGGCTTGCCGAGATCCAGGGTAACAAGCTGTTCCCATGCCTCGCGGTACTCGTCAAGGGGGTGGCCGGAGATGTAAAAGCCCATGAGCGCTTTTTCGGTGTTAAGCCGTTCCTGCCGTGAATATTCGGGCCAGGTTTTGAACACAAAATCGGCGAAGGTTTTTTCTCCCATAGCCTCAAAGAGATCCGTTTGACCCAGCTCCTTGTCGGCCTTTTTTTTGAGCGAATACTCAAGGGCCGCCTCGAAATTTTTTATCAGCGTCTGGCGGGTCTGTCCAAAGGCGTCAAGGGCCCCTGTCTGTATGAGGAGTTCCACTACTTTTTTGCCCACGGTGTGTATGTTTACGCGGTCAAGAAAATCCATAAAATCACGGTAGGGCCCCGCTTTGCGGCAGGCGGTAATTTCTTCGGCGGACCTGTCGCCTATTCCCTTGATCGCCTTGAGGCCGTACACGATGCGGCCGTTGACGACGGTAAAGAGCCGGTCCGACCTGTTCACGTCCGGCGGATCAATGGGAATGCCCATATCCTGCGTTACGGCAATGTATTCGGAAAGCTTGTCCTTGTCGGAGCTGTTTATTTCGTTGGAAAGGTTCGCCGCCATGAATTCCGCGGGAAAATGCGCCTTGAGCCATGCGGTTCTGAACGACAGCACCGAATAGGCGGCGGCGTGGCTTTTGTTGAATCCGTAACCGGCGAAGGGGGCGAGAATGTCGTAGATCCGCTCCGCGTCGGCGTGTGAAAAGCCCTGTCGTACCGCCCCGGCGATAAAGGGGCCTTTTTCCTTGTCGATGATCTCCTTTTTCTTCTTTCCCATGGCCCTGCGCAGAAGATCCGCCTGTCCCGGAGTGTAGCCCGCTATGCGCTGGGCAACCTGCATGACCTGTTCCTGGTAGACAATGACGCCGTAGGTTTCCTTTAGAATGTCTTCCAGACAGGGGTCGGGGTAGTGTATGGCCCTTGGGTCCCACTTTGACGAGATGTACTGCGGAATGTACTTCATGGGCCCGGGCCTTCCCAGGCTTGTAAGCGCTGTTAGTTCTCCTATGCTGGAAGGCTGCGACTGCCTGAGGTAGTCCTTCCACCATGTTTTTTCAAACTGAAATATCCCTTCGTTCTTTCCTTCGGCAAGAATTTTGTAGGCTTCCTTGTCGAATTCATCCACGCCGGAAACGCTGAAACCGGCGTAATCGTCCCCCCGTCTGCGTATGATGTCTTCGGTGGTCTTGATAAGGTCCAGGGTCTTGAGCCCCAGAAAATCCATTTTGACGAGCCCCTGTTTTTCCAGAAGCCCCATGGTGTACTGCGTGGCTATGCCGCCCGTTTTGGGGTCGCGGTACAGGGGCACGTAATTGACGAGCGCCGTCTTTCCTATGACAACCCCGGCGGCGTGAATGCTTGCGTGGCGTTTCTTGCCTTCCAGCTTGCGGGCAAGGGCGAAGAGTTCCTGGTATTTTGGATTCTGTTCCGCCTCGCGGAGCTTCTTTGCGCCGGCAAGGAGGTCCGCGTACCTTGGATCGTCCGGATCGGGATTAAAGGCCTTTTCCAGCGTTATTTTGGGGTCCTTGGGAATGAGATTGGCTATTGCCGTCGATTCGGCAAGGGAAATATCCAGCGCCCGCGCCACGTCCTTAAGGACCTGTTTTGCCCCCAGCGTTCCAAAGGTGATGATCTGCCCCACCCTGTCCTTGCCGTATTTTTCCGTCACGTAGTTGATCACTTCTTCGCGCCTTTCGTTGCAGAAGTCCACGTCGAAATCCGGCATGGTATTGCGTTCGGGGTTGAGGAAACGCTCGAAGAGGAGGCTGTATTTAAGGGGATCTATGTCGGTGATTCTGAGCGCGTAGGCGACAATGGAACCTGCGCCGGAGCCCCGGCCGGGTCCTACCGGTATGCCCCGGTCTTTTGCCCAGTTGATAAAATCCGCGACGATAAGGAAGTAGCCGGTAAAGCCCATCCGTATGATCACGTCCAGTTCATATTCGGCCCTCTTGCTTACTTCCGCCGGCATGGACGGGTAGCGTTTGGCAAGGCCCTCCATCGCGATATGCCTGAGGTAGTCGTCGGCGTTGCCGAAGCCCTGGGGGATCTCAAAGTCCGGGAGCATGGGGCCGGGGCTTGGAATGTCGGTGACGCAGCGCTCGGCAATGCGGACCGTGTTGCTGATGGCCTCAGGAACGCCGGGGAAAAGGGCCGCCATTTCATCGCCCGTTCTAAAGTATTCGTTCCCCGTGTACCGCATGCGTCTTTCGTCGGAACGCTTCCTGTTGGTGGAAATACACAGGAGAACGTCCTGCGCGGCGGCGTCGTTTTCTTCTATAAAATGGATGTCGTTGGTGGCGGCAAGGGGAATGCCGGTACGGCGCGATATGTCAATGAGCGCCTCGTTGACCGTGCGCTGTTCCTCAAGGCCGTGATCCATGAGTTCAAGGTAGAAATTGCCGTCGCCCATAAGATCCCGGAACCAGCGCGCCTTTGCCTCGGCCTCGCGTATGTTTCCCTTCCGTATAAGGGCGGGAATTTCCCCGGCAAGACAGGCCGAAAGGCAGATAAGCCCCGCGTGGTATTTGACAAGAAGCTCCTCGTCAATGCGGGGTTTGTAGTAAAAGCCTTCGGTGTAGGCAAGGGAGGACAGTTTGAGCATGTTAAGGTAGCCTTCCCTTGAGGCCGCCAGAAGGATTAGGTGAAAGTACTTGTTTTCGTTTTCCGAACCTTTTTTGTCGAACCGGGAGCCCGGCGCCATGTAAAATTCGCTGCCGATAATGGGATGAATCTGGTTTTCGGGGGCAACGGGGTGATCTTCGTCCCCCATGCAGGCGTACATAAAGTCCAGAACCCCGAACATGTTGCCGTGATCGGTAATGGCCAGGTGCTTCATTCCCAGGGAGCGGGCTTTGGCGGCAAGCCCCTTTACCGGGGCGGCTCCGTCAAGCAGGGAAAAATCGGAATGGACGTGGAGGTGGACAAAATCGGTCATACGATCATGGTAGACCGGAAATCCCCTTCCCGCAAGAGCCGGAATGGGGCATACTGACGCCATGAAGATCGAACTGTTTACCTTCTGCGATTTTGCCCAGGAAAACGGCGGCAAGCTGACCGTCGTGGGGACCTTCGACACCATTATTTCACGGAAATTTCCCTGCGTTCATCCCCAGCTTTTCGTGGTGATACGGATACGTTTTGATCTCTGGGAATTTTCCGGGCATGCCTTTCGCATTGAGACGCGGGATCTTGACGGCGAGATGAACATGGACACCATCTCGGGCAACGTGGAAGTAAGGGGGGCGGGAAACGCCACCGCCGTTTCACATCTTGTGTTTGCCGTTTCGAACCTGCATTTCAGAAGCAGCGGCGTGGTGAATTTCGTCCTTTATATAGACGACAAGGAGCTGGGTTCCATCCCTCTGTACATCAGGATGGACGGCCCGCCGTAAAGCGTTTTTCCAGTTCCGCCCTGAACGCGGGCAGCTTTGCGAGGCCCTCGGAGGTAACGGGTTTGATCCATTTTCCCGATTTCATGTACCAGTGCAGTATTCCAAGGCGTATGAATTCATCAAAGAAGGTAAGGGTAAAGACCACCAGAAAGGGCCAGTGCAGGATGAAGCCCGCAAGGGCGGTAAGCGGAATGGACAGGAGGAAGAGCCCGCATATTTCGACCGCCGTTCCAAAGACCGATTCGCCGCCGGCGCGGAAGATGTTGTTGGTAATGTAA
>JAISEB010000066.1 GCA_031264395.1 Treponema sp.
AAGCTAAACTTGACCCGCAGAATTATTTAACCACAAGGAAGACCGCTGCGCGGTCAATTTTTCTTCCTTCTTTTACTTCTTCGACTTTTTCGACCTTGCGGTAAATCTTCCTTAATACGGTAATCGTTTATCAGTGATTTTAGTATAATCAGCCCGCTAGTCGTTAAGGCCCTTGACCCGTTCCATGCGTCCGCGGTAAAAGGCCTGGCTGCCGCCGCGGGCGTCTATGGCTTTTTGCATGATCTCCCGCACCGCGTTTGCGTACTCGCGCACCGAATCCATGACGAGTTCCCCCGATTCGGCGCGGCGTACATAACCGGAAGGGTATACCGCGTCAAGGATCACGAGTTTTTCCCTGGGAAAGACCCGGCCTGCCTGAGTAAACGGCTTTCCGCGTCCCTCCGAAAAAACCGTCACCATGGGGATGACCGGAACGTCAAGTTCGGCGGAAAGGTAAAAAGCGCCGGGCCTGAATTCGCGTATGCGCTGGTTGTAAAGGTAACATTCGCCTTCAGGATAAAAAAGCCAGTAACGTTTGTAACGGAACGCCTTCTCCGCGGTATCACAGAGTGTTTTCAGGCTGTTCCTGCCGCGCGGAATGGGCATGCCCCCAAGGAGCCGGGTAAGGGTTCCCAGAAATGGGAATTCTACCGTCGCCTCCAGCAGGGTCTGCCATACGCGGAAGGGCAATACGGCGCCCGCCGTTTTTACCGGATCAAAAAAAGTCGTGTGGTTAACAACAAGTATGGCCTTTTTGTAACGGTAAAGCGACCTCCTGTTTTCGTACGATGTCGAATACTGAAAGAGGTTGAAGAGATGCGCTATGGGCCAGATCACGTAGAAGGTCATCGCCGCCGCGGCGCGGAAGGGAAGCGACACATCTACAAGCGGCCGTCCGTGTTTGTATGGCACGTTTCCTCCGGCCTCAGCTTACCACCCGGTCTTTCCAGAGAAAGCCCCGGCCGGAGACGGTTCTGAACCATGACCACGCCGCCATATACAGGAGGTTCAGATACATAAGGGGCCACAGGAACGCGTACCACCAGTTAAGCCGCTGTCCCAGGAACATGAAGATCCATGTCAGGGTGTAAAGGATGTTCACAATGATTATCTGCAATGTCCAGGGGCTCCCCTTCGCTATGCAGAAGAAAAGCAGGAGAAAGGGAAAGAAGAGGAAAAAAAACACCGCGACGGCGGCAAGGAAAAGAACCAGCGTGTTTTTTCCCAGAAAATCAAAAACGTTTTTTCCTATTCCCTCTATCGCGGCCCGGTAGCCTGTGTACATGCGGCATTTGACATGCTCGGAGATATTGAGGAAACGGGTGCTGAAACCCTGCCGTTTCGCAAAACGGGCCATGTAAATATCTTCGCTTGTTTTTTGTTTGAAATGTTCACAGCCCCCTATTTCCTTGAACACCGTGGTCCTTATGGCGATAAACTGTCCTATGGCGGACGAGAACAGACTCGACTTTGTAAAACGGTTAAGGAAAAGCGGAATAAAAAAGGCGGTAAGCATGAACATGAGGGGAACGGTAAGAATCTCCCCAAAGGAAAGGAAGATCTGCCCTATGTACCCCGAGATCAGATCCGCCTTGAGTCCTTCCATGTTGGTCACCGCCCACGAGATGCTTGTGGGATTGTGAACGGTATCGGCGTCGGTAAAAAGAAGAATGCCGCCCTTTGCCTTTTGGGAAAGCTGATGCAGGGCAAAGGGCTTGCCGTACCAGCCTTCGGGCAGGGACTCTCCCTTTATTACCAGCAGTTTTTTTTCGGCCTTTTCGATGCGCTTTAGAATTTCATAGGTATGATCGGTTGAGTTGTCGTCAAGCGCCAGTATTTCGTAGTTCCGGTAATGCTGGTTCCGCAGCGAGTTAATGCAGCGCTCTATGTTTTTTTCCTCGTTCCGCGCGGGCACGAGAACCGAAACCATCGGCCCGTCAAGGAGTTCGGGCCCCATGGTAAAGCGCCACATCTCATAGTGGTTCGCCAGGGACAGGAGGAAAAAATAGGAAGTAACAACGACAAGGCCCGGATAATAAAACCGGCTCAGCAATTCGGCTAGAGTATTCAGCAAGACTGTCCGCTCCTTTACAGATTTTCACAGAGGCCCTGGACATACTTGTTGGTCGGATACATTTCCAGGGATTTAAGCAGCCAGGTTTTCGCGTCGGCGTTTTTTTTCTGCTGCAGGTATCCGTAACCGATGGATGAATAAACATTGAAGAGATCGTCCGGAGGCATCAGCGCCTCAAACCGGGTAAGGATGTCCTGCATCATCTGTATTCCCTTCCGTATGTTGTTAAAGGGGGAAGGGGCGTAGACCC
Organism: Treponema sp.; assembly: GCA_031264395.1. GTDB lineage: Bacteria > Spirochaetota > Spirochaetia > Treponematales > Breznakiellaceae > JAIROE01. The sequence goes on from JAISEB010000066.1 coordinate 2,325, forward strand.
ACCGGGCCGCGATCATGAAGAGGGCCGCCGTGTTGCCCGTGTTTTTTTCAAGCGCCTTTTTCGCGTATTTTTCGACGTTAAGCCCGTTTGTCATGGCGTACATGGTTGAGCGGACGGCGCATGCCTGGGAAAGGTTTTCCGCCAGCATCTGCCAGCCTTCGGCCGAGTCCTTTATTTTAAGGGCCGCCTCCGCGCGGGCCATCCCCGCGTCGTAACGCGACACCGCCTCGTCCTTCCGTTCCTCGTAGTGGTAGGCCCGGCCCATCATGTACTCCACGCGGGAAAGCATGACCAGCCGTTCCGCGCCCGAAAGCTTTTCCGCCTCCGCCTTTACCTCACGGTACAGAACGGCCACCTCGTCGGCGTTCAGGTTCTGCTCGTATATCGCGTCACGGAGCGGCAGGAACCAGCTGGGCAGGGACTCCTCGGCCCCGGCCGGAAGGGCATACAGGAAGAACCCCGCGCATACAAAGATCATGCATACTGTTTTTTGCCTCATTTGTTCTCCTAAACTATAGCGGCAAATTGCGAAACATTCAAGACGCCGCGTTGAAAATAGATGATATCATACAAACAAAACAAATGATAGATATAAAACCGAAAAAGTCTAAAAAATAGACTAAATTTATGAAAATGTCTAAACAATATGCCGCCCATACCCGTTTTACCCTATTTTACTCCAAAATATTGACATGTTTTCTTCAATATTAATATACTGATATTTCCTATCATCTCCTCATGCGGAGGAATCAAGAAATGAAACATACAAAGTTCCCTCTCATTCGGTTATGGGCGGTTGTTCTTTTGGGCATTTTGCCGGTAACGGCCTGCCGGAAAGCTCCTGAGGGGGAAGAGGCGGAACCGTCAAAAAGCAACGGCATTATCCTGGGATTTTCACAGATCGGGGCCGAAAGCGCCTGGAGAAAATGCAATTCCCGCTCCATTCAGGACGCCGCCGCCGCCGCGGGGATACAACTCCTCTTTTCCAACGCCGAACAAAAACAGGAAAACCAGATTAAGGCAATCCGGTCCTTCATCGCTTACCAGGTAGACGTGATCGCCTTTGTCCCCATAGTATCCGACGGCTGGGATAATGTATTACAGGAAGCGAAGGACGCGAGGATTCCCGTTCTGGTGACGGACAGGAAGATCAACATTCAGGACGAAAGCCTCTACGCCGGTTTTATCGGAACCGACAGCAACCAGGAGGGCCGGGACGCGGCGCGGTTCCTGCTCGAAAAATTCAAGGACAGGATGGCTTCCGGAAACAGGCCAATCCGCATTGTTGAATTAAGCGGTACCGTCGGTTCTTCCCCCGCCGCGAGACGGGCACAGGGGTTCAGGGAAATTATCGATCAGTATCCCCAGTTTCAAATAATCTACAGCGCGTCAGGCGACTTTCTGCGATCCAAAGGCTATGAATTAATGCAGTCTATCCTTAAATCCCATTCAGATATTGACGTAATCTTTTCCCATAACGACGGAATGACACTGGGGATACTGGACGCCATGAAAGAGAGAAACATCAAAGCCGGTACGGATATTGTCATTGTAACGATAGACGCGGAACAGGCGGCTATTGACGCCCTGCGCCGGGGAGAAGTCAACTGCGTCATTGAATGTAATCCCAAAACCGGACCGGACATCATGAATCTTGCCAGACAGCTTGCCAGGGGAGAGCCCATTTCCCGGCTTATCCATGTGGAGGAGGCGGTTTTTTCCGAAGGGGACGATCTTTCATCCCTGGAACCCCGGGGATATTAGGCATGGCATGGTATCACAGGGCGCTTAAGCGGCTTGGACTGTTTTTCTTCAGTTCCAGTATTAAAAAAACCATCAAAACTTCCCATATTGTTATCGTCGGTTTGATGCTTGTCCCCCTTCTGGCAAGCGTTGGCATATCCTTGTACAATACCATCAGCTATGACCGGCTTATATCCAATGTGGATAAAACAAACCGCCTGAACCAGATCGTAAAGAGCCAGATATCCAATGAGTTATGGGATATTGTGGCGGGAAACAAGTCCTTCGCGGAGGGGCTTCAATACCGGATCATAGATACCATTAACTATCAGATAATTGATATCATGACCACCACCGCCCAGACGGAAAACAGGCAGCTTTTGGAAGTTGCCGAAAGGGCCATGAATACCCTGACCCGTTATGTAGACCGTCTGGGAACCCAGATGGAAAGCGGGTATCCCGTAATCGAGAACGAACGGATTCTGGACGAGATCCGGGGGGTCTCTCTTCTGGTTTCGGAGATACTGCAGGATTATATTGTCCTTGAAATTGAATCCACCGCGATGGCCAACGAAAGCATCAAACAGCGGGCTTTTATTATCGGGGTAACGGAAAGCATCATCATCATCTTCGTTACCGTTTTCTCCCTCTTTGTTCAGATGTCGGCGGCCTCAAACATCGATAAATCCATAGGGGCGCTGGTCTTTCTTTCCAGCCGTATAGCCGAAGGGGATCTCAACGCCAGAGCGGAGGCCCTCCATGTCGAGGAATTCAAGGCCCTTACGGAAAATCTCAATATCATGGCGGGAAAAATCAAAACTCTTGTAGAAGAAAATATCCGGGAACAGCAGAACCTGCAGAAGTCCGAGATGCGGGCCCTTCAGGCTCAAATAACGCCCCACTTTTTATACAACACACTGGATTCCATCATTTGGCTGGCGGAGGGGAATCAGTACGATCAGGTTATCTCCATAACCCGGGCGTTTTCAAATTTTTTCAGGATCTCCCTTAACCGGGGAAACGAATGGGTCAGCGTATACGATGAATTTAAACATATAGAAAACTACCTTACCATACAAAAAATACGGTACCGGGATATTCTGGATTATTCCATCGTCTATAAGGACGCCATGGAAAGCAAGACAATCCTCAAACTCCTGCTCCAGCCTCTGGTGGAAAATGCCCTGTACCACGGGATCAAATACAGGCGGAGCAAAGGAATCATCAAGGTCAGGGGGTGGGAGGATGAATCCTGTCTGTACTTTAGCGTTGAAGATAACGGCATCGGCATGACCGGAGAACTGCTGGACAAAGTAAGAAAACAAATGAAAGAGCATCCCAATCCCGAAGCGTTAAATACCGGCTACGGCCTTTACAATGTCAGCAAAAGGCTTGAATTGTACTATAACCGGCAGGATCTGCTGGATATACAAAGCACGTATCAGGAAGGAACCCTGGTTGTTTTGAAAATTCCCGGGACGGAACAAAATGTATAAGGTTTTTCTGGTAGAGGACGAGATCGTCGTCCGGGAAGGAATCAGGAACAGCATCCCCTGGGCTAAAACTCCCTATACCCTGACCGGAGAAGCTCCGGACGGAGAAATGGCCCTTTCCATCATTAAAGATATTAAACCGGATATTCTTATTACCGATATCCGGATGCCCTTTATGGACGGGCTTACCCTTTCCCGTATTGTCAAGAAAACCCTTCCCTGGATCAAGATAATTATTCTTTCCGGCCATGACGAATTTAAATACGCCAGGGAAGCGATTTCCATAGGCGTGGAGGAATATCTGCTTAAACCGGTATCATCCTCGGACATGCTTGAAACCCTGGACAAGATTGCCAAAAGAATAGACGCGGAAAAGGAAGAACTCCTCAATATTGAATATCTCAAGCGGCAGGCGCAGTCCCATTCGGATATCCTGCGGGAACGGTGGTTCTTCGATTTTGTGAGCAGGGACGTTCCTATAGAGGATGTTATCGAGAAAGCCCGGGAACTGGGAATGGATCTTATCGCCCGCGCCTATATTGTGGCGGTTATCAATGTGTCGCTGCCGCAAAACAAAAGCCCCCAGTTTCTGCCGGTAAAAAAAATTATCAAGACCATCATAGAAAAATATACGAACGTTATCCTTTTTGAGGGTGGCGGTGAAGAAAAGTACATTCTGCTTATAAAGAGCCTTCCTCTTCAAAGGGAATCCCCGGGAAATGCGGACCCGGAACCCGGGGACCTCCCGAAATCAGGCGATCCTAATGAATATATTGAAGAGTCGGTGTATTCTATCGCCCAGGCAATCAAGTATGAGGTTGAACGGAATACGGCGTGTAAAATCGCCGTAGGCATAGGACCTTCGGCAGAGCGGCTGGGGGAAATCAACAAGTCCTATTTCCGGGCGGAGCAGATTGTAAATTACCAGAGAGGGCTCGGCCTCTCGCAAATATCCGACGGTACCGGCCTGCCCGTCGAAAAACAGGCCTTCGATCAGCCCTCCGTTTTGAATATTGACGGCGATATGCTTTGGGCAAAATTCAGGTACGCCTCGAGGAAGGACATTGATTCCATTATCCAGGAATATACAAAACTCCTGGGGAATGTTCCCGGCGAAAGCGAAATGCTTGAATACTATATCTTTGGGGAAGCGCTGATAGCGGCCTCGAAAATCATTGAAGAATTGCACGGGGACATGGCGGAAATCATTCCCTTCAGCCTTGATCAGCATGAAATAAAAAAAATTATCAATTCCAGGGAGGTGTTTTATGAAAAACTCAAAGCCCTCTTTATCGCGGTCGTAGAATTCAGGGATTCCCGGATAGCGGGCAGATACCAGTCGGTGGTCTTGAAGGCAAAAGAATATATAGACCGTCATTACGCGAGTCAGGACATTTCGCTGCATACGGTGGCTTCCTATGTAGGAATCAGCCCGAACCACCTTAGTACGGTCTTTTCCCAGGAAAGGGGAGAAAATTTTATTGAATACCTTACCCGGGTCCGTATCGAAAAGGCAAAACAGCTCCTTGAAAATACCGCCATGAAGAACGCGGATATTGCCTATGAAGCGGGATTCGGCGATCCCCATTATTTCAGTTTTATTTTCAAGAAAAATACCGGATTATCCCCCCGGGAATACCGGATTGCCAAAAAAGTATAAGAATTTCAACGTTTTTCCGTAAAATAATATACCATGGCGTTTCACCGGGGCGGGAAGCCTGATTCCGCAGGAAAAAGACAAAACAATGTCCATAAAAATAATCATGTACAGTTTTCAGCCTGCCGGGATAAAATGGGATATTCTAACTCAGTATGGAGGAACTATGAAAAAGTTACTAATCGCTTTGCTGGTATTGGCGACGGCGGCATTCGTCTTTGCCAAGGGGGACTCGCAATCCGGGTCGGGCGGCGTGACCAGGGGCATGAATCGCAAGATCGTGATGGGCTATTCCCAGATCGGCGCGGAATCCGAATGGCGCACCGCGTGTACCAATTCGGTAAAAGCCGCCGCGGAAGAGTACAACGTCGAACTGATCTTCTCCGACGCCCAGCAGCGGCAGGAGAACCAGATGCAGGCTATCCGCTCGTTCATCCGGCAGAAGGTTGATATTATCGGCTTTACCCCGGTGGTGGAAACCGGCTGGGACGCTATTCTGCAGGAAATCAAAGACGCGGGGATCCCCGTTATCTGCGTGGACCGCCAGGTGACTTTGGCCGCCGGCAAGAGGCAGGAAGATTACATCACCGCGTTCATCGGTTCCAACATGCAGGCGGAAGCCACAAAAGCGGCCCAGTGGATCGTCAACTATATGAAGACCACCGGCAACACGCGGAAGAAAGACGACGGCAGGACCGACATCAACGTCGCCATTCTTGAAGGCACCACCGGTTCGGGCGCGCAGGTAGGGCGCACGGAAGGCTGGAACGCGGAAATCGCCAAGTATGCCAATTACAAAACCATCTTCAGGCAGACCGGCAACTTTACCCGGGCCGAAGGACAGCAGGTCATGGAAGCCTGGATGAAGAGCCCCCAGGCGAACGACATCGACGTGCTCCTTGCCCAGAATGACGACATGGCCATCGGCGCCATCGATGCCATCAACGCCGCCGGCAAGAAACCCGGCACCGATATCATCATCGTGTCTATCGACGCGGTCAAAGGGGCGTTTGACGCCATGCTCCGTAAAGAGCTGAACGCCACCATCGAATGTAATCCCCTGCTCGGTCCCCAGGTCATGGATACCGCGGTGAAGATCCTCAACAAACAGCCCATCACTTGGTGGGTGGAATCCGAAGAGAGCCAGTTCGACTGGACCAACGCCGAAGCGGCCTATCCAACCAGGCAGTATTAGTGTACAATCCTTGCAGTGCGCGGAGAAAACATGTTTTCCGCGCCTGTGAGTTTTTTTTCAGGAAACGCCATGGTCAACGACGATATTATCCTAAAGATGTCCGGCATTGACATCCGGTTTCCCGGCGTCCACGCGCTGGACAGGGTCGATTTCACCCTGCGCCGCGGGGAAATTCATTCGCTGATGGGTGAAAACGGGGCGGGAAAATCGACGCTTATCAAGATCCTTACCGGCGTTTACAGAAGAGACGGGGGGACCATTGTCCTTGACGGCAGGGAAATCCATCCCGTGAACCCCCTGGAAGCCCGGCAGCTGGGGATCAATTCCGTCTATCAGGAAGTGAACCTCTGCGACAATCTTACCGTGGCGGAAAACATTTACGCGGGCCGGCAGAAGACGCGGGCCGGCAAAATTGACTGGAAATATATCGGGACCGGCGCCGAAGAAGCGTTGCGCCGGCTTAACATACACATCGACGTCACCCGCCTCCTGGGTTCCTATTCGGTGGCAATCAAGCAGATGATAGCCATCGCCCGGGCGGTGGACATGAACTCCACGGTGCTGATCCTGGACGAGCCCACGTCAAGCCTTGACCGGCCCGAGGTGGAGCAGCTCTTTGCCACCGTGAGGAAACTCCGGGACGAGGGCCTTTCGGTTATTTTTATTTCCCACTTCCTCGATCAGGTCTACGAACTCTGTGACCGGGTAACGGTCCTCCGGAACGGCAGACTTATCGGAGAATACGTATTAAAGGATCTTCCCAAACTGGACCTTGTTTCCCATATGGTGGGGAAAGATTTCTCGTCCCTGGAAAAGCGGGACAGGGCCCGCAGAGACAAGGCCGGCAACGAAGTTTTGATCGAGGCAAGAAACCTCGGCAAACGGCGGATGGTGGATCCCTTCAGCCTGGTGATCCGGAAGGGCGAAACCCTGGGACTGGCCGGCCTCCTGGGATCGGGCCGGACCGAGGCGGCAAGCCTCCTCTTCGGCATCGACGAGGCGGACTCGGGGGAACTCCTGCTGAAGAACAGCAGACAGTCCTTTAAACGTCCGGGAGACGCCATCAGGGAATTTATCGCCTTCTGCCCCGAGGATCGCAAAAAGTACGGCATCATCCCCGAACTTTCGGTGCGGGAAAACATCATCCTGGTGATGCAGGCAAAAAACGGCATCATGAAATTCATTTCCCGGCAGAGGCAGGAAGAAATCGCCGGCCGGTACATAGAGATGCTCAACATCGTTACCCCTTCGCCGGAAACGCCGGTGGGCAGCCTTTCGGGGGGCAACCAGCAAAAGGTGATTCTGGCCCGCTGGCTTGTCGCGCAGCCGGAGCTCCTGATCCTCGATGAACCCACCAGGGGCATCGATGTGCACGCCAAGGTTGAAATCATGAACCTGGCGATGAAGCTCTGCGACGAAGGCATGTCGCTGGTGTTTATCTCCTCGGAGCTGGAAGAGGTGATCCGCTGTTCCGACCGTATCGCCGTTATGAGGGACCGGAAGAAGATCGCCGAAATTTCGGGAGAGGACATGAGCGAGGAAAAGATCCTCAAAACCATAGCAAGCGCGGAGGCATAGGATGGCAAAACGGTTTAACGCCCTTGCGGGGAGCAAGGTTGCCAGCGCCCTGGCCGTACTGGTCCTGCTGCTCCTCTTCAACCTTTTTTTTACCCCCAATTTCTTTTACATCAGCATCATGGACGGCCACCTCTTCGGTACCCTGATTGACATCCTGAAGCGGGGCTCCAGCCTTGTGCTGCTCTCTCTGGGGATGACGCTGGTGATCGCCGCTACCGGCGGGGCGGACCTTTCGGTGGGCGCAGTTATCGCCATTACCGGAGCCATGGTTGCCCGGCTTATCGGCGGGCAGCTGGTGATAGTTGACGGCGTCCAAACCTATGTGTCCCAGACTCCCATGGCGCTGGCCATTGCCGCCTCCCTGCTTCTGGCGCTGGCCTTCGGAGCCTGGAACGGATTTCTCGTGGCCTACGGCAAGATACAGCCGATTGTCGCCACCCTGGTGCTGATGGTCGCCGGCCGGGGCATTGCCCAGCTTGTTACCGACGGCCAGATCATTACCATCTATTACAAACCCTTCCATTTTATCAGCTACGACGGCTACATATTGGGGCTTCCGTTTCCGGTTTATATAGCCCTTGCGGTGTTTATCATCGCCATGCTCCTGACCAAAAAAACATCCCTCGGTTTGTTTACCGCCGCGGTAGGCGGCAACGCTCCGGCAAGCTGGTACGCCGGCATCAACGAAAAAGCGGTGAAGATGTTCAGCTTTATTTTTTGCGCCTTCTGCGCCGGCGTCGCGGGGCTTATCGTCTGTTCCAACATAAAGGCTTCCGACGCGAATAACGCGGGGCTTAACATGGAGCTTGACGCCATCCTTGCCGCGGTTATCGGCGGCACCAATATGGCCGGCGGCAAATTCAGCCTGACAGGCGGCGTTGTCGGCGCCCTGTTGATACAGACCCTGACGACGACGATTTATTCCTTCGGGGTGCCGCCGGAGGTATCCCTGGTGGTCAAGGCCCTCGTCGTCGTACTGGTATGCTTCCTTCAGTCGAGCGTCGCGGCGGGTTTCTTTACCCGCCTGGGCGGACGCATAGGCGGACGCCTGAACGCCGGGGCCGGCCCGGCGGGAGGGGCGGCGTGAAAAAACCAAACCTTGTTGAAGTCTTTGCCGGCAAGTACCTTTCCGTGGCCGCGGCGACGCTGCTCTTCTTTATCGCCTTTATCTTCGGCTCCGTTTCGTACCGGGGTTTTTTCGACATTCAGACCTTCCTCAATCTTTTTATTGACAAATCCTACCTGATCATCTCCGCGCTGGGCATGACCCTGGTGATACTTTCCGGCGGCATCGACCTTTCGGTCGGCTCCGTCGTCGCCCTTACCACGATGATCATCTCCTCCCTCACCGAATTCGCCCATATCAATCCCTTTGCCGCGGTTTTTATCGCCGTCGCTGCCGGCAGCGTCATCGGCTTCCTCATGGGCTGTATCATCGTCTACTGGAACGTGCCGCCCTTTATCGCCACCCTGGCGGGGATGTTTTTTGCCAGGGGGGCCTGTTACCTCATCAGCATCCAGTCGATCTCGATCAGTGACAAAACCCTGAGCGGCCTGGCTATCTGGAAACTCCGTTTTGGCGCCGGTCCGGGGAGCCCTTTTATTTCACTGAATGTCATAATAGCCCTTGTCATGATTACCGCGGTCATTTACATTTCGCTGCATACCCGGTTCGGGCGGAATATCTACGCCATCGGCGGCAGCGAACAGTCGGCGGTGCTCCTGGGCATTCCGGTGCGGAGAACGAAGATTGCCGTCTACACGGTGAACGGATTCTGCTCCGCCGTGTCCGGCGTGGTGTTCAGCCTCTACATGCTTTCGGGCTACGGCCTCCACGGCCAGGGCATGGAGATGGACGCCATTGCCGCGGTGGTTATCGGCGGCATACTGATGTCCGGCGGGGTGGGCTATGTATACGGATCGGTGTTCGGCTCCCTTACCATCGCCATCATTCAGGCCCTGATCATGTTTAACGGCAGAATCAATTCATGGTGGACCAAGATCACCGTCGGCATAATGCTTCTTCTCTTTATCGGGCTGCAGCGCTTTATCGTGGCGGTGGGAAACAGGAAAAGGTAGGACGGGACGGCGCCGGCATGCGGGATTTGCCGGCTTTTCCCGCAGGGAGGAACGATGAAATACGGCGTTATAACAGGGCTGATGTTCGGCGCGGCGGTGACGGTTTTCGGGGCGGACCCGGCGGTCTTTTCTTTTAAAACCGGGGAATTTCAGATTGACATGCTGGTGGAAAGCCGGGGGCCCGGCCGGCCTTCGATACTGCTGGGGCTGGGCGGGGAACAGCTTGAAAAGTACCTTCCCGGCGGGGACTTCCAGTCGGAGGTCAACGTGTTTCTTGTCCGGGGCAGGGGGCATACCGTTCTGGTGGATACCGGTTTCGGCCAGGCCCTGTTCGACGGCATGAAGAAGCTGGGGGTGGAGCCCGGCGCCGTGGACACGGTGCTGATCACCCACATGCACGGCGACCATATCGGGGGCCTGGCGAGGGACGGCCGGGCGCTGTTCCCCCGGGCCAAAGTGTATCTGGCCGCCCGGGAGCGGGACTACTGGCTGAATTCGGCGGGGAACGCCGCCGCCCGGACGGCCCTGGCGCCCTACGGCGGGCGGGTGGAGACCTTCCAGCCGGGGGACCTTGGGGGCGGCGCCCCGGAGCTGCTGCCGGGGATCCGGGCCGCCGCCGCCTTCGGCCATACGCCGGGGCACACGGTGTTTCTGATTGAGTCCGGCGCGGAGAAGTTCCTCATCTGGGGGGATCTAATGCATGTGGAGAAGGTCCAGTTTCCCCTGCCCGGCGTCTCGGTAAGCTACGACACCGATCCCGAAGCGGCGGCGGCCTCGCGGAAGCAGGTCCTCGCCTGGGCGGCGGCAAACCGCGTCCCCGTCGGGGGCATGCACCTGGTCTATCCCGCCGCCGGCAGGGTCCAGACCGACGGCGCCGGCTACCGGTTTGTTCCCATGGAATAAACGTCCTTTATAACCGCCCCGGAGCTTCCCCGCGTGCGGGTTCCCGGGCGGCAAAAGTCAAGCCCGTGCAAACTTGACCCACGGAATTAAAGAAATTTAACCGTGCGCCTGCCGTGTGGAAGCCTGTTGAGCGGTTTGTCCTTTCCGGGAAAGCTCCCTGACTGTCTCCGTATCCAGACCGGTTATTCTGCTGGTCAGTTCAACGGTAACTCCTTCCGCCAGGGCTTTCCGCGCTACTTCGCGGACTTTTTCCTGCCC
>JAISEB010000095.1 GCA_031264395.1 Treponema sp.
GGGGATCTTCTTGTCAACGTCATGGACGAAGGGCCTGAAATTCAGGCAGAATACAGGGAGGAACTGGATCGTCTCTTTAACGGATAACTATTCCAAAAACGGAAACGGAGCGGCATGAACGATATTCCAAAACGGATAAGCACGGCAATACTCAATTCGCTTTCGGCCGGGGTGGTGCCCCGCATAGGCCTTGAATACATCGCGGTGGGCCGGAAGCGGGAGCTTGAAACCATACTCCGCGATCTTGAAAACCTGGGACAGGGCGCGTCGGTCTTCCGCTTCATCACGGGCCGCTACGGCAGCGGCAAGAGCTTTTTTCTTCAGGCCGTCAGAAACTACGCAATGGAAAACAACTTCCTCACGGCCGACGCGGATCTTTCCCCGGAAAAGCGGCTTTCAGGCTCAAACAGGGCGGGGCTTGAAACCTACAGGGAACTGGCGGGAAGGCTTTCCACCAAACTGCGGCCGGACGGAGGGGCGCTTGAACCGCTCCTTCAACGCTGGATCAATTCGATACGGACGGAACTGGCGCGGGACGGCGCGGAACCTGGAGGCGGGGCGGGCCCGCCCGCGGGGGACTTTTCCCCCGCGCTTGAACGGCGCATCTTTGAAACGCTTGCCGAAATGGAAGAAATGGCGCACGGCTACGATTTTGCCGCCGCCGTCGCGTGCTATTACCGCGCATTTGCCGCCGGGGATGACGAAAGGCAGAACGCCGCCCTGAGGTGGCTCCGCGGCGAATTTTCCACACGGACCGAGGCCAGGGCCTTTTTCCCCGCGGGAGAAATCATAACCGACGACAACTGGTACGGTTATCTCAAACTGCTGGGGGCCTTCGCCTCTCGTACCGGATACCGGGGGCTCCTTGTGTTTATTGACGAAGGGGTAAACCTCTACAAGATCACCAACAGGCAGTCCAGGGAAAAAAACTACGAAAGGCTCCTTACCATGTTCAACGACGCCATGCAGGGAAAGACCGAACGGATGGGAATTTACATGTCGGGAACCCCCCGCTTTATCGAGGACGAAAGGAGGGGGCTTGCAAGCTACCCCGCGCTCAAAAGCCGCCTTGAAGACAACCGCTTCGCCAGGGAGGGATACTCCGTTTCCGAAAGCCCCGTACTCAAACTTGCCCCTCTTGCCAGGGAGGAAATTCACGTCCTTCTGGAACGGCTCCGGGACATACACGCAGGCCACTGGGGATACGAAAGTTCCCTGGGCGGCCGGGAAATAGAGGCGTTTATAGACCTCGCCTTCTCCGTTCCCGGCGCGGAAGAATTTATTACCCCCCGGGAAATCGCCAGGGACTTCCTCGGCCTTCTGGGCATACTCCGCGACGATCCCCGCCTGAGCTTCGACACCATGGTGTACCGCGACGGCTACCGGGTAAAGGGCAGCCCCGGAGATCCGGGTTACGCGGAATTTGAAACATAGGAATGTCCTCATTTTCCCGCCTTGCCCCCTTCATACGCGAATACATCTACGAAAAAAAGTGGGGCGCCCTGAGGGACATACAGGAAAAGGCCGCAGCCGCCGTTCTTGACGGGGAAGGACACGTCCTTATCGCGGCCGCCACCGCTTCGGGAAAAACCGAGGCGGCCTTTTTCCCCATCCTCTCGCTCCTTGTACGGCGAAAGGCCGGGGACGGGGCGGCGGGAGGAGGCGGGGCGCACGCCGCCGGAATAAGCGTCCTGTGCATCAGCCCGCTCAAGGCGCTTATCAACGATCAGGCGGCGCGGCTCCAGCCGCTTGCGGCGCGGGCGGGAATACCCGTAAGCCGCTGGCACGGAGACGCGCCCCAAAGCGGCAAGAAGAAGCTCCTTGAAGATCCCGAAGGGATTCTGCAGATCACCCCCGAATCCCTTGAAGCCCTGCTGCTCCTCAATCCCGGAAAAATACCTTTCCTCTTTTCCGCCCTCGCCTTTGTTGTCATAGACGAAGTTCACGCGTTTATGGGAAGCGACAGGGGAAGCCAGATCCTCTGCCAGCTTGCCCGCATCAGGGCCGCCGCCGGGGGAAAAGGCGGGGAGCCCCGGCGCGTAGGACTTTCGGCAAGCCTTGGGGATTACGGGGAAGCCATGCGCTGGCTTTCCGCCGGAAGCGAAAGGGGCGCCGTCCTTGTAGACGACAGGGAAACAAAACGCCGCATCCGCATAGGGCTGGATTATTTTCAGGCGGAACGCGGCGGGGAAAAGGATTATTACGGGGCGCTGTACCATGAAACCAGGGGAAAGCGTTCCATCATCTTCACCAACAGCCGCCTTGAAGCCGAAGAAACCGCCGCCGCCCTGCGCGCCCTTTCGGCGGAACGGCGCGGCGGGGACCTTTACAGCGTACACCACGGCAGCATGGCCGCGCACACGCGCGAGCGGGCCGAGCGCGAACTCAGGGAAAGTTCCCGGCCTGTTACCACGGTGGCTACCGCCACGCTGGAACTGGGCATAGACACGGGGTCCCTGGACCGCATCATACAGATAGGGCCGCCCGCCGGCGTTTCCGCCTTTGTCCAGCGGCTGGGCCGCTCGGGAAGAAGAACGGGCGCGGCGGAAATCTACTTCACGTCCCTCGAGGAAAGGCGTGAGGAACGCGCAGTATGCGGCCCGGCGTCCATCCCGTGGGATCTTCTTAAAACCATTGCCGTCATAGAACTTTACCTCAGGGACAAATGGATAGAGGACGCGCCGGAACAGCCCCTGCCGTTGAGCCTTCTCTGCCATCAAACCCTGAGCGTCCTTGCGTCCCGCGGCGAACACACAAAGAAGGCGCTTTCCGGCCTCATACTCTCCTTCCCCTGTTTTGCCGGGGTAAGCGGCGAAGACTTCGAAGAACTCACCGGGAGCCTTATTGCTTCCCGCATTATCGAAGAAACGGAAGAAGGCGCCCTGATTCTGGGCGTCGAAGGGGAACGTTACACCGGCCACTATTCGTTTTATTCGATCTTCGCGGGCAGCGCCGAATACCGCGTCCTCGAGGGGGAACGTGAACTGGGAAAGATAAATTACCTTCCCCCGGAGGGAAGCGGCATCATCCTTGGGGGAATATCAAGGCGCGTACAAAGCGTCGATCCCCGCCGCCGCGAAATACGGGTCGTCCCCGGCGAGGCGGGAAGCGTCCGCGTCTGGCGGGGCGGCGGACAGGAAACACACAACCGTGTAGCCCGCCGCATGAGGGAGATCCTTGAGGAAGACGGCGGCTATCCCTATCTTTTCCCTTCCGCCCGTTCCCGCCTCGATGAGGCCCGCCGCCTTTTCAGGGAGCAGGATTCAGGCCCGCTCTTTGTACCGGCATCAAACGGCGCGGATAAAGGCGGTTCAAACGGCGCGGACAGGAACGGCTCAGGCGGCGCGGATAAAAACGGTTCGGGCGGCAGCTTCTTTTTTTTCCCCTGGCTTGGAAGCCGGGCCATGCGGACGTTTACCCTTCTTGTACAGGCCGGACAGTTCCGCGCGCCGCTGGGCATTCGTTCCGCCGTAAGGGAAAACGACTTTGCGCTGCGTATAGATTCCGCCCTTTCCATCCCCCGCTTCCGGGAGGAACTGAGGAACATCCTTGCATCCCCGGACGCGCCCCCTTTCCCCGTACAGGCAGATCAGATTCCCCTTACCGGAAAATTCGACATGCTCCTTCCGCCCCGCCTGCTTGTAAAACAGTACGCCGCCAACATGCTGGATTGGAGGGGAACACGGTCGCTGCTTGAGATCCTGTGAAGCGCGCCCGGCGCGGGCCCGCTTCAGGCGCGCGGGCAAGGCACACACGCCCGTCGCGCGGGCAAAGCCGCCGGCGCGTTTACCGCAGGCCCGTTTCGGCGTTTTTCCCGAACTGCCAGCCTACGCCCAGAGTGGGCCTGAATATGCCGTGAATCTTCGTCCCAAAGGAAGTAGTAAAATCAAGTCCCGCCTCGGCGTACAGGCTTCTCCAGAAAAAGTACTGTACCGAAATACCGGTGTTTATGGCGAAAGGTATTTCAAGATCGCCGTTATCTTCACCAATATCATAGGGGTTGGAAATGCCGATTCCCGCCCGTACGTTAAGACGCAGGGATTCCGTCAGGATTCGCTGGTACAGAATATCAAAAAATCCGGCGCTCATGATGGATATTCCGCTGTAATCCTCCGCCCATTCTTCCCTGTTCAGATGCTCAAGAAAATACAGGTTGAATTCCATGCCCAGCCTGTTTTTATTCCACCTGTAGGGAATATACGCGGCGCGAAGATAAAAGCCGCCGGGGTTAAAGGGCCGCAGAACCGTCATGGGAGGCCTGTAGGTATCGTACAAAGGCACCTGTTGATACGTATAACGCCCGCCGTAGGCGTCGGGAATATAGGCAAAAGAGCCGGCATAATCCATGTGGGCCCCTTCCGTCCGGTTGATGCCGTAATACGGGATCATGGGCGCCCAGCCCGCCGAAAGGGTGTACTCGTCCTTTATTTTATCGGTAACCGGGACCGAAGGATCTTCCCCCCGTTTAATGGCGCTTTTTACCCCGGCGGCTTCCGCCCACCTCCCGGTCTGCCATCCCATACCCACGGACGGGCGTATCATGAAATGATAGACCGACAGCATGTACTGGAAATTTATCCCGGCCTCAAAGAACAGATTCTTCCAGGCAAAAAACTGCGCCGAAAAACCGAAATTAAGCAGCAGCCCCCAAGAGTCGTCGGGTACATCCCGCAGATTTGAAGTATCATACCCAAACATATTTTGCATGTAAGCATCGTAGATTTTGTCACTAAAACTTTTTTCGTTATGGTAATCCGCGCCGCCGCCGGCGCCGACCCGGGCGTTAAGCTGCCATCTTTCGGTGAGGGGGTATTGATACAAGAGATTGGCATACGCGGCCGATATATACGAGAAGAAACTCCCCGGCCCGTCGTTGGTCATACGCCATTCATTGTCCCCCAGAAAATCAATTTCCCCCTCAAGGCCAAAGAGCCCTATTTTGGTTTTAACGGGAAGCCAGGCGGTCCGGATATAGGCGCCTACGGGGTTAAAAAGATCCACCTTCTGCCGTATGCTCCTCGCCATAAAATTGTTAAGATTAGGATCATTAGCGCCGCTAAAATAACCGGCACGACTGGCATAGTCCATTTCGCGCAAAAGATCGGGCCCAATATACTTATACCGGGCATTTTGATAGTCAAAGGCCGCTATAAGGGGGGCGTAGCCGAACGACACGGTAAAATCATTGCCCTTCCTGAAACCTGTCTGCACCCTGCCAAGGGATGCCCACAGCCCGCCGGGATTGCGGACAAACACGTCGTACATGCCCTTCCTTAACGTCTTGCGGTTAAAGACAAGTTCCGCCCGGCCGCCGTCCTCTACCGTTACGGAGTCGGGACGTAAAACGTCCCCGCGCGTCGACAGCTCAATTCCCGACCAGTCGAAATTCCTCCGGTGCCTTACCAGTGCGAATTCGGACTCGGGGAAAAAATTGAGGCCCGTAACGGTAATGGTCCCGTCCGGTTTGGCTATGTCGTAGTAGAGACCGTAAAAAGGCTGGTAGGTTTCAACTTCAGGCTGTACCGCGGCAAGAACCTGAAACTCCTGCCAGTCCGACAGCCCCTCGGCAAGGCCCATCCTGTTGTACGACGTGATCCGGTAGCGGTAGGAACCGGAACCAAGGAAAAGCTCAACCCGCGTTCCATCGGCGGTAAGCGTATCAACAGGAACAAAAACGCCTTCCTCAAACTTTTCAAAGTCAAGCGTGTAGTACAGGGCGCCGGGAACGGCGGGAAAGACAATAACCTGGGATATTTGAAACTCCCCGTTTCTTCTGATTACACGGGTTTCACCCGCCTCCTGGGCCGTAACGAAGCGGGAAAAAACAGCGATAAAGCAGAGGAAAAAAACTGTTCGCCTAAGGACGGCCATACAAAACCCCCGGATCATTTGCAGGTATTGTCTTAAGGGGAAGGGTCCCTTCGATTACGGTAAAACGGTTCGCCGTACTTGGATATTCGTCCCATCTTCCCCGGGAACCGCTTTCGAACACCTGCCATATATAATCACCCGGAGAGAGTCTTCCGGGGTTCTCCAAAAGGTAGGAGGGAGAGCCCACGTTTGTGGGGGGAACGATCAGCCCGCCGTCGGCGCTGTAAAGGGCGAAACGGTATTCCCTGGCCCTTCCTTCCCAGACAAAATTAACCGACCTGACTCCGGCGAGCTGGACCGCCGAAAGGACATACCCTTCGGGCGGGAAATTTCCCGAAACGGTCCCGTTCGGCGCGGTACGGGTCAAATCACGCGCCGGAGGCTCGGGAGGAGGAGGCGGCGGTGGTGGCGGCAGAGGTTCCGGCTCCGGCTCGGGTGGAGGAGGCGGTTCCGGCTCCGGTTCGGGAGGAAGAGGCTCGGGCTCGGGAGGCGGCGGTTCCGGCTCGGGTGGCGGTGGCGGAGGAGGCTCCGGTTCGGGTTCAGGTTCGGGCGGCGGAGGTTCGGGCTCCGGCTCCGGCGGTGGAGGCGGGGGCAGAGGAGGTTCCGGCTCGGGTGGTGGCGGAGGCGGTGGAGGAGGCGGCGGAGCTTCGGCCCGGGCAAGGGTAATCACCGGTTCCATTCTTTCAACCGGAGGAGGCGCCAGAATGACGAAGCGTTCTTCCGCGGCGGCTCCGGCTATCCTGGCGGATCTGACCGACTCGGGGTTAAACCCGCGGACGGCGACGGTGTATTCCCCCGGCTCCAGAGAAGCCGTGGGAACAGTAACGAAAGTATCCGCAACGGTGCGTTCTTCAAGAGGAAGCGCATCTTCCCCCCTGTACAGGGCAAAGCGGTAAGAATCAAAACCGGGAGCGTTCCAGCTTACCGAAAGGGGATCTCCCCGGTCAAGCTGGGCGGGAACGGAAACATCAGGCGTCCTGTCACCCGCGACAAGATTAAGGCGCCTTGGCGGGGAAGCCGCCGGCCCGTCCGCCGTGCCGGTGTACACGCGCCAATACCATGTACCGGACTCCAAACCGGAAATAAACATGGAGCCGTAGGCGTCGGCGGGTTCATTCACCGCGAGGACCGAAAAATCACTGCCGGAGGAAACCTGGAAGTAATTCTGACCGGGCACGCCGGACCTGTAGGTAAACTCAAGCCCGCCAAGTTCACCCGCCGCGAGGGAATAATTATCCGGCGGATAAACGGGGCGCTGTTCCCAGGCGTTTTCCGCCGCGGCGAAACTTCTGACTTCGGAAGAAGAAGCCGCGCCTTCGCCGTTGGCGGTAACCCGCCAGTAATATGTTTGACCGCTTTCAAGAACCGAAGACGGCAAGACATAATAGTTGACATTCGTATTTTCTTTTACCACGGGATCGGACATGAGGGAATTGTCCGCCAGTTCCACGGTCCAGAAAGAA
The DNA here is from genome assembly GCA_031264395.1 of Treponema sp. Classification (GTDB taxonomy): domain Bacteria; phylum Spirochaetota; class Spirochaetia; order Treponematales; family Breznakiellaceae; genus JAIROE01. Next base: position 7,335 of record JAISEB010000095.1, read on the forward strand.
ACGCCGGCGTCATATCTCCACAACAGCCGGGGATTTTCCATGCCGACAATCCCGTTCTGGAAAGGCGAATTGAGCCGGGGAACGGAAGGCGCGCCGCCTGTTCCTACGGTAAAGCCGCCGACTCTGGAAGAAACCGCGGAGGACGGTCCCGCGCCGGGAAAATCCGAAAGAACGGGAGTGACCCGCCAGTACCAGCGGCCGCTTTCAAGCCCGTTCTGCACCACGGATGTCCCCTGTACCTGACGGGACACGACAGGATTGCTTATATCTTCCCCGGCCGAAATTTCAAGGAGGTAGCCCCGCGCGCCTTCCACGGGAGTCCAGGAAAACGGGACGCCCCCGGACAGGGAAAATTCCCTTCCGCTTAAAGGAGAGATGATCGCCGCCGGATTACGGGAAAGGACTTCTACAGCCCCATAAGGATAAACCGCGCTCACCCCGCCCGCCCCCGCCGGATAAACCCGCCACCAGAAAGAACCGGCTTCAAGGGGAACGGATACCGATGAAACGCCCCTTACATCCCTCGTCTCGACTACGCGGGAAAATTTTCTGTCTTCGGCGACTTCAACAATAACGCGGGTTTCACCTGTGAAGTTGGAAGTGTTCCACGAAAAATCAACAGGGGCCTTTTCACCGGGCCCGCCGTACACGCGGGAAAAAGTTCCCGGCGAAGTTACCGCGACAAGGGGCTCCTCATCCGGCGTTCCGTCATTATGGAAGAAAAGCACCCCGCCCGATTCGACTTCGGACCCGTCAAGATCGGCGCGGCCTTCAAAAACCGAAAGGCCGAAACCATCCCCGCCCTGACTCAAACCGGCCCGGCTTCCGCCCCGCATCTCGACGGAGGATGCTCCGTTTGAAATCAGCACAACGCCGGAGCCGGAACTTACGTCAAGATTGCCCTGGGTAAAATCAATACGGGCGCCCAGCTCATCATCATAAAAAATCTGTATCAGCGTGTTTTCCGAAAGGCTGACGCTGGTAACTTCGTCGCGGTAGGTAATGATAGCCTGCGATTCTTCGGCCGTGCGGATCGTATCCCCGTTATACACAGGGGACTCCTGCTTCAGCCTGTCCCAAGCCACGCGATCCTCGATTTTCCGGTGGGCGGTCCGGTTCTTGAAGACAATGGTCCCCACCGGAGCTTCGTTAAGCTTGACCAGGGTACGGTTGTACTCCAGCCAGAACGCGAAGGCCGAGGCAAAGGCTCCCGCAAAACAAAAAACAAGAATAAAAAGATCAGCCGCCCTGAATCTTGTATTTTTTCTCTTCCGCATCCGTGTCCACCTTGCTGATATCGGGCGCGGGAATTCCCAAAAGGGTCCGCACTTCCGTCAATGTCCGGGGACCTTCCTCCGGGTCCCTGAAGTTAACCACAGCAAAAAGCCTCACCGGTTTTTCCTTGCCCTTTACCGTTACCGGGGGCATTTCTTCGGTGATAAACTTGTCTCCCGCAAGATTCCAGGTGTCCTCGGTAATGAGGATATCGGTTCCAAGCGGCTTGTTAAGAGCTTCGGTACGGCTGGCCAAATTCACGGGATCGCCGATGGCGGTATACTCCATGCGCTGTTCGGATCCGATTTGGCCCGCGGTAACAACCCCCGTATTGATTCCGCAGCCTATGCGTATCTCAGGCTCGTCACCGCCCCGCCCCGCGTTGAGTTCAATCAGCGCCCGGCGCATCATAAGGGCCGCCTTTACGCAGTTGAACGCGTCCTCTTCGGGAGTACCGGCGGTATAGGCCGTTCCCCAGTGGGCCATAACGGCGTCGCCTATAAACTTGTCCACGACGCCGTTGGTTTTTTCAACGCAGTCCACCATGCGGGTAAAATACTTGTTAAGCCAGGCGACTATCCGGGCGGAAGCCTCTTCCCCGAATGTCTTGGTAAAATTTTCCGATTTTTCCGTAAAACCGCGTATATCGGAAAAAAAGATCGTCGCGTGCCTTGAAAGCCCGCCGGGTTTGATTTCACCCTTCATGGCCCGGACCGCGATGTCCTTGTTGGTAAAACGGCCGAATATGCCCAAGGCGCTGCTCATCTTCCCGAAACTTTCGGTTAAAAGGCCAATCTCGTCGCGGGTTCCGGGTTCAAGGTTCAGCCCGAATTCCCCCTGCTCTATCTGCAGCGCCGCGCCGACCAGTGCCCTTACCGGAGTGCTTATGGTTTTTGAAAAGAACCAGACAAAAAGGACGGCGGCAAACAGCACCGCCACGGTAAGGTAGATGTTCTGCCTCGTAATACTCCGTACCGCCTCAAAGACGACGCTGTGGGGAATAACGGTTATGACAATGCAGTCCGTTCCGGGAACACGGTAATAAGCGCCGAAGAAATCAACGCCGTCAGAATCGGTAAAGGAAACCTGGCGGTTATTGTCCCCTTCTTCCCTCATGGTTTTTACAACGGGAAGAGCCGAAAAATTCGCCCCGCCGAGCACCAGATCGCCGTCGGAATGAATGAGGAGTTCACCGTCTTCATCGATCATGAAACTGGAGTTGGCCCCCGTTCCAAAGGATTCGGAAAGTTCTTCGGGGGAAAAAAGGACCGCGACGGCGTCGGGAGACGTTCCCCGGGCGCCCTGACGGGGAAAAATCATGGCGACAAGCGGAATGCGGAAATCCGGGGAGGCGTTAAAGAACCGTATCTTGCCTTCCGCCGGAACAAACAGGCCGGAATTCGAGGCGAACCAGTCGTCCAGGCCTTCGCCGTCCGCGTTGTTGGCGATAAAGAACTGATCGTTGGGAACAACAACCCAGCCGGCCGCCCCTCCGCCGCTTCTTACCCCTATGGCCGCTATGCTCCGGTTACGGCCGAAAAAATAGCTGTCAAAGTCGGGATTGCGGTTTGCGATGCTCCGGTCGAGATCGATTATTTCAAGGTACATGAACACCGCGGACTGAATGGATCTGAATAAACTTTCCGCCTGGGAACCTGCCCGGCGGTTAACGGTGAAGTTATTGTCTTCGGCGGTACGCCTGACATCCTGGGTACTGATCACCGAGACCAGTACGGTAAGGATCCCCAGCGATGCCAAAAGCAGGATAAATATGATTATGATTAACTTCGCGCCGATGGGAAAAAGAACGCGATTTTTCGGCAGATCTCTGTTTGCCACGCTCACCCCCCTTCTACAAAACCCGGAATGTTTTATAATAACCACATTATGGAAAACTGCGCAATAGCATAATGGGCTTTTTACCCTTCCGCTTCCGTAAAAAAGAGTTTAATCCCTTCTCCGGGGAAGCGCGCTTTCACTTCCCGCACCAGGGGTTTTGCCTTTTCCGCTTCGCGGTCGTCCAGATAACTGATAAGCAAAAAGTTTTCTTCCGGCCAGGTGGCGGTTCCCATGCGGTACGCGGCTTTTCCCCGGCCGTGTACCGCGGGGAGCAGGGTATACTGAAAACCCGCAATCCCTTCTTC
>JAISEB010000232.1 GCA_031264395.1 Treponema sp.
CCGGTTCGCCAACATCAGGCGGCGCTTCGGCGGACGGCGCGGAAAGAGGGGGAACCTCGGAAACAATGGGAGCCGTGGGCGCGGAAACAGCGGGAGCCTCAGGCGGCAGTGTACCGGGAACGTCCTGTTCGCCAACATCCGGCAGCGCTTCAACGGACGGCGCGGTAAGAGGGGGAGCCTCGGCAACAGTGGGAGCCGTGGGCGTGGAAACAGCGGGAGCCTCGGGCGCGGAAACAGCGGGAACCGGAGGAGGCGAACCGGAACCGGCGGCTTCCGGGGGTTCTTCGGGGTCGTCGTCACGGCGGCCTGAAACCGCGGGGGGGACAAGGGCGGCAAGCGCCGGAACTTCGGGAACCGGATCGGGGGCGGCGTCTTCCTCCAGAACCGGGGAAGGCACGATTATAACCGGAAGATCCACAAGCGGCGCAAAGGCTTCCCCGGGGCTTTCGCCGTCAGATTCGGCGGGCGCGGAGGGGACTACGATGGATACATAAAGGCCCTGCACATCCGCGTCCGCAGCGGGCTCGCTCACGGGAGAAGGGTCCCTGCCGGGAAAACTCCACAGCGTCGTGTCCAGGCGATCCGCCAGAGAATAGGCCCGCCCGCGGGTTTCAAAAAAAGAGGCCAGGTAACCGTATTCACGGGCCAAACCCGGATCACGGCGGCGGAGTTCGGCGTACCAGGAATCGGAAGAGGCAAAATCATTCAGTTCATAACAGGAACGGGCCATCCCCAAAATGGCGATGCTGTTATCGGGGGCCTGTTCCAGCGCCCGCCCGAAATACCCGAGGCTCTCGGGAAAACGCCGTTCCAGAAAGGCCACATTGCCCAGATTGACCCAGCCATGCAGGTAATCACGCCGGGCGGCGGCAATAAACTGCTCCCGCGCCCTGGCCGTCATGCCGTACCGTCCGTAGAGTATCCCCAGGCTGTTGCGTACTTCCGGGTCTTCCCCGAGGGCAAGCCGGTTTTCAAGAGAACGGACCTGCGGACGGATCTCGTATTCAATCCAGGCGTTCATCGAAGAGTCAAAAGCCAGGGACGCCGCGTCCTCACCGGGAAGAACAAAGCGCGACGCCGCGCCGGGAACACTGACGGGGGGGTAGATCTTCCAGGATTGAGACATGGGATAAAGCCTCGCCTGACCCCGGGCCGCCGAATCGCGCCATTCCTTGGCGCCTATACGCCAGGCCCGGAAAAATCCCTCACGGGGAATGGTAATCTCAAGCGGAACCCAGGCTTTCCCCTCATGGTAGACCAGTTCGTCCGGGGCGTAAAAATCCCGCCGGGCTTCTTCTTCGGTCAAACCCGAATCAAAGGCCATGTAGATATGGCCGGGAATGGTGATAAAGGCGGTCTCTACACCGGCGGCCTCAAGCAGGGAACAAAAAAGTATGGACAGATCGTCGCAGTCGCCCCCGCGGTACATCAGGGTCTGGAAAGGATAGTTAAGGCTGTCAAGGCTGGTCGAAGCCGCGGAAAGTTCCACATAGGATGACGAAGGATCGACGACATAATTGATGCCGTAGACGGCGAGGGTTTCAAAGAGGCCAAGCGCGTACTGAATATTCCGGTTGATGCCCGGCCGCAGGCGGCCCTGTACCAGCGAAGACACATAGCGGGAAAACCACTGAACCGAGGGGTCCCGGGCCGACACAAAGGAAGCGGCCCGCCTGTCGTCATCCCAGGACATGGCGTTCCTGTGGTAGACGGGAATATCCATGGGAATTTCCACCCGTTTCGCGGAACCCAGGCTCCGGTATTCGACAATTATTTTCGCGTTTGCGGTAATGTTCTCGATAAGCTGAAGCACCGAATCGTTAAAAAAGGCGGTCACCGGTATGTCGGCGGATTCTCCCTTTTTCAAGAGGCGGACGGACCCGCAGAGTTTGGGCTGGTTCATGTACTGCTCAAGATAGAAGGAGACGTTCACCATGGTAATGTCGGTGGGTTCGTTGTTGGTAACCCGCACCGACGCGAAGGGATTCTCGTTGTACCAGGCGTATGAAACGGGAAAAACCATTTTTTGATCCGACTTTTCAGCCTTGATCCGGGTTTTCCCCGCTATCATTTCCGAAAGATTCAGGGAAACGCCCACCCCCACGGTTACATTGTTGAGAAAGGGTGAAGGATTATACGCGTACTGTTTCCAGGCCCCGAAGGCCATAAGCGCCACGGAAGGGACAAGATGCCAGGCGGCGCTTAACCTTCCGCCGAAGGAAATCCCGGAAATGGAATTCTCGTTCCAGCTTGCCGAATAAAGCCCGCCTGTTACATCCAGCTTCAGGCTGAAACGATCCACGGGCCTGTAGGCAAACACCGGGCCGGCGGAGGCGTCAAGAAGCATGACGGATGATCCTGTCCCCCGTACCGGCGCGCTGACCAGTTCCCCGCCAATAGACGCGCCGAAAAACGGAAAGAAGCGCCAGTCCAGGGCCGCCGATATGTCGGGCCCCGGGGTAAAATTCCCGTTCTTGAGGGGAATATAGGCGCCCGGATACAGGCGGAATTTGATCTCCTGCTCGGAGAACGACTTTGAGGGAAGGGCCAGGGCAAGAAAAGCGGCAAGAAATACCGGGGAAAGGATAGAAGGCCTGAAACCCCGGCGGGCCCCCTTCTTCCGTTTCCTTGCAATCACCGCCTACTCCGGCCGGTTAAGGGCTATCCGGTTAAGCCCGCTCACGGCGATCCTGTTACCGGGATCGGCCGTCAGCGCCATGCCGAACCAGTTTTCGGCGGCGGTAAAATCGTTTTCCATCACGGCAAGATTCCCCAGATTCGCCATCGCCGCGACCGAACCCATTGCCGCGGATCGCCGGTATTCGGCCTTCGCCTCGCCGTACATGCCGGAGCGGACATAAAGAAGACCCAGCCGGTTATACCGGTCCACCGAACCGCCGTAAACGCGAATATCATCAAGGGCGGCCTGGATCTTCGGTCCCATTTCAGAGGCGATGTACCGCACCATGCTTGTCTCGGCAAGGCTCACCACATTGGCTTCAAGCGGCTTGTCAATCTGGGCCTCCTGGGTATTCAGGACCGCCGGAGGATACCTCTGCCATGCGTCGGCGAGAACAACCAGATTCAGATTGGAACCGGCCGCAAGCACGGCGTTTATTTCCCGCGCCGCCGTATACCAGTTGTTGAAAAAACCGTCCCGGAAGGCGCTGAACGCCACGGGCATCCAGACTTCCCCGTCCTTGACAAGGAGGTTCTCCATTCCCCCAAAGAAATTTTGGGCCGTCTCTTCGTCAATATCAAGGGAAAACGCCACGGCAAAATCGCCTTCAAGGGGGATAAGCGCGGTCTTGATCCCCGCCGCTTCAAGGCAGGCGGCATAGAGGAGCCCCACGTCGTCCACATCGCCCGAGCGGTAGGCCAGGGTTTGAAAGGGAAACTGGATATAATCTATACGTGAAGGGGAAAGGTACACTTCCGAGAAGGGAGTGCCGGCGTCGGGGGCGCAGATGATATTCCCCGCCCGCAGCCCCTCATAGAGGAACACGGCAAACTGCATGTTCCGGTTAAGGGCGGTCCTCAGGTGATTACGGGAAAATCCGACGATATACTTTGAAAAATCCAGCACCTCAGGCGCGGTTGGGGATACGAAAACGGCCAGCGCCGAAGGATCGCTCCAGCGGAAACTGTTCCGGTTATAGACCTCCACAAGGGCGGCGCTGTTCACCGTCCGCGTCGATCCCAACAGTTCGTACTGTATGATCACTTCCCCCGGAATCCTGCCGTCCTCGGAAAAGTTGAGAATTGACCGTGAAAAATCGGCGTACAGGGGAACCTCCGCCGTCCGGTGTTTTCCAAGGCGGGAGACGGTTCCGCATAACATTCCCGAGGAAGTGTAGTTTCCGGCCCTGAAACTGACGGTAATATTGCGTATTTCCGCCGACTCGTCGTTGGTTATATGCAGCACGCCTATCTGGTTCTGCCGGTAAAGCCCCGAAAATACGGGAAACACCGGTTCGCTTTGCCGCAGGGCAACCTGTAACCCGTTCCCCTTGCTCCCGGTTTCAAAGGATATTTGAACCGTAAGCCCCACATAAATGCCTTCGTAGACAGGCTCGCCCGGTTTGTAGGCGTACTGCCTGAATCCTCCCCCGGCCGAAAGGGTAAACAGGGGGGAAAAACGGAACCCCGCCTCGCCGCCGGCGCGCCAATAGGCGTTCGAATAAGTTACACGGCCGCCCTGCCCGTCAAAAGCGGCCTGATAAAAGCCGAAACTCCCGCCGGCGCGCAGATTGAGCTGGGACAAAGGATAATAGAACAGGCTGAGCCCTATACCCCCCGACAAAAAATTCGGGCTTCCTTCCGCCTTGTTGAGGGAACTGATGCCGAAACCAAATTCCGGGCCGACCGAATAGCCGAGATCCAGAGGATTGCGGAGGATGCTGGATATATCCACGTCAAAAACGGCGTCCGCGCCGCCCCCAATACCAAAAAGCTCCGTGCTTTTTGACGAAGGGAAACTCATATACGGCTTGGCCCTGACGCTGAAATCAACGGCAAAAAGACAGAAAGCGCCTTTTACAAGCAAGAAAATTACTGGAAAAACCCTGCTATAGAGCGGCGCCCTCATTATCAAGTTTTTACCCTTTTTGCCGCCAAAGAGAATCGAACTCTTGACACAAGGATTTTCAGTCCTTTGCTCTACCAACTGAGCTACAGCGGCAAACTTTCCGCATAACGCACAGACGCGTAACGCGGCGTGAAACCACTATAAAAATACTGTATTCGGCAGAAGATTGTCAATCCTCCCCAAAAGATGTTTTTGGGAAAAGATCCCGCATGAGGCGGTTCCGTGTTTTACGCGTCAAACCCGTTGCCCCCGGCGGTACGGTAAACGGTGATGGCAAGATCGACTTCCGAGACGCTGACGCCAAGGCGCGCGGCGATGAGTTCGGAGGAAAATCCCGCCCCGGCAAGTTCAGCGGCCTTTTTTCCTATTGACGGGCCTGAGGAAGGCTGTTCCGGCGCGGGGGCCGGGGAGACGGCTTCAGGGGCCTTTGGAAGGGCGCTTTCCGACCGGACGGCGGCCTCCGGGGCGTCTTGGGCTTCCGGGCGGGCGGCGGGAACCGCGGGGGACAGGGAAGCCGCGGGGGCGGGCGTTTTTCCAAGGGCGGTGTACAGGGGGGCGGGGCGCGATGACGGATGCGTGCGGTCCAGTTCGCGGACAAAGACGGCAACGCGGCGGTCGGCGGTATCAAGAACTTCCCGCAGGGTTTTGAGCCTGTTTTCTATGAGGGTAAGATCCCGTTCCGTGGCGGCGTCTATGTCGGCAATGAGCTTCTTTGTTTCCTCAACTTCATCGCGGTATTCGCCGCTTCCCCCGCGGCCCGTCCGCCGCGCGAGGTATCCCCTGAAATAGATAAAGAAAAAGCCGCAGAGGATAAGGCTGGCGGCGGAAAAAACAAGCGGCAGCGTCATGAATTATCCGGAAATGTCCACGTTTCTGCCCAGCGCCGGATCGCGGATCACCTGGCGATCCTCTTCCGTTCCGGCTTCCTCCCCGTCTTTGCCGCGTTCTTCCTTCCCCTCCTCCCCGTTTTTCTTCCGCCTGCTCCTGTCGTTTACGCGCTCCGCTTCCCCCTCGTTCTGCGCCTCGTTGACTTCCTGTATGTGCTCTTCGGTTTTTTTCTGAATCTCCGCTCCCTGAATGGCCTGCTGAATGGCAAGTCCTTCCCTCTGGGCGGCCTGGTTCTTCGCCACCTTGTCAAGCTGGGTAAAAAGAGTTTGAAGATCAATTGGCTGTATAGCCATCGGGACCCTTCTTTATGCTTTCGTCGGGCTCCTCATACTTGGTCACCCTTATCAGCCCGTTTTCAAGAATAAAGGTAACCGCGCGGTATTCGGTACGCACGTCGTCCCTGGCGTCGCGGATAAGGATCTTTACGCCGGGATACACCTTGGACGAGGCGGAGACCTTTCCCCTGGTCTTAAGGGTGTTAAGGAATTCCTGCACCTTCTGTATGCCCTCGCCGGCCTTTTTTATGTCGCCCATAAGGAACTGCCGCTTGTCCATGAGTTCCTTCATGTAGGCTTCCTTGTCCTCCGGCAGGGACTTCCGCTGTTTCTTGATGTTGATGAGGGTCTGCAGGTTAAGCTGCGTTTCTTCAAGCTGTTTTTCCGCCGTTTCCTTTGCCGCGGTGAGCTTTTCAAGCTCCTCTTTGCTTTTGGGATCAAAGCCTACCTCAAAGATCGTTTCGGTGCCGCTCGTGGCGCTGCCGAGAACCTTCGCGTTGATCTCCTCGGAGGCGCGCAGGCGTCCGCCGACTATGTGGGCCTTTTTACCCTGGCAGATGATCCGTTTGAAGGCGTCAACCTGGGAATTGATGATGCCGTCCGAGACCACAACCATGTTCCCCGCCTCAACGACGGCATTCTCGATAAAGCGCGCCCAGATGGACCTTCCCGCGCGGACAAGGCCCCCGCTCTTTCCGGTGATCCCCTGATGAACGATGATGTCCCCTTCGGCGTCAAGCACGGCCTTTTCCACGGTACCGTTCACTTCGATGTTACCGGCGGCCTTGACCGAAAAACCGTCTTCCACGTTCCCGGTAATGATGACCGTGCCAAGAAATATGATGTTTCCCGTTTTCAGGTTTACGTCCCCCTGAACGGTGTACACGGGTTCGACGTTTATCTTGCCGCCCACCACCACAACCTGGCCGTTAATGTCCGCGATGATGGTGACCCCGTCTTCGCCGACATGCACGTTCTTCCCCACAGGCAGGTTCGTTTCCTTTCCGTTTTTGGCCGGAATAACCTTGCCGGTAACGGTCCGGCCAACCGTTCCGTTTTCGGCGGGTATCTTCTTTGCCAGCGGCTGGTTTTCCACCACGTTCTGAATGATGTTAAGTTCCTTGAAATCCACCCGGCCGTTGCTTCCTTCCCGGAGCCGGACCTTGGTCTGATCGGTTTCAAAGTTGTACTGAATGTAAGCATCCCTCCCGTCGACAGGACGGCTTCCTTCGGCGACAAGAACGGGTTCCCGGTAGACGGGCTTGTCGGCAAAATCACGGAGAAATTCCTCATTGACGCCGTACATGACCCTGTTGTTTCTAAGGAACGAAAGATAGGTTTCCACCGAAAGATCGCAGCCGCCCGTGCCGGGGGGCGTTACCCGCACGAACGCCTTCATTTCCCCTTCGGGTATCTCGACGCTTACGATGCTGTCGTTTACCGGACGATGCTGAAAATCACCGGCCCTGAAGTACGTCCCCGCCGCTTCCCGGACCATTCTGGCAACCTGCGCCGTGTCTATGTTTTCAACGCCCCGGTCCTGCAGAGCCTGTACCGCGGCGGTGTCCGTTACCCGCCTGCCCCGGCCTTTGGGGGAAACCACCTTGAGGAAGGCGCCGTCGGCGCTGAGGTGAACAAAGGCATCCCCGTCCCTGTCCTCGATAACCGGAGCGCTTTCTTCCGCGCCGTCCCCGGACAGATCGCCCCCGCCCTTTTTTTTCCCTGTGTACAGGCGTTCGTAGGCCCGTATTGCCCAGTCTTTTTTTCCCGTTCCCAGAAAGCCCGCGGCCCCCCGTTCGGAAATCTCGTATTCAAGCCGCCTCACGGGAACGTCAAGAAGGGTGGACGCTTCGGCGACGGCCTGTTCCAGCGTGGGCCCTCTGGCCTCGACGATGCGTACGGCGCGGTCATGATCCAACTGTTCCTTGACGATATGCTGCAGCCGGACAAAGTCTACCATGGCCTATACAATGCCTTTTCGTATATTGGTCAGTTTTGACCGGAGCCGGAGTATGGCCTTGGTGTGCAGCTGGGACACCCGCGACTCGGTTACTTCCAGCACCTGGCCTATCTCCTTGAGGGTAAGATCCTCGTAATAGTAGAGCACGAGGATCTTCTTTTCCTTGTCGGGCAGTTCGTTGATGGCGTCGATAATTACCCGCTTGATCTCGCCCTTTTCCACCATGACGTCGGGATTGAGGCTGGAAGGGGATTCGATGCTGTCAATGATGGACACCTTGTCGTTTTCGTCCCCGGAATACCACACGTCGTCAATGGAGATGATCGACGTTACGGAGATTTTCTGGATGGTCTTGATGTACTCTTCCTCGTTCATGCCAAGGGAACCGGCTATTTCCTGATCGGTCGCCGTTCTTCCAAGCTGGGCTTCAAGCGATCCTATGGCGTCCTCAACTTCACGGGTTTTCTGGCGCACGGAACGGGGAACCCAGTCTATGGAGCGCAGTTCGTCAAAAATCGCCCCCCGTATACGGGTAACCGCGTATGTTTTGAATTTTACCTGTTTTTCGGGATCGAATTTGTCAATGGCGTCGATAAGGCCGAACACGCCGAAGCCTACAAGATCGTCGAATTCCACATTATGGGGCATGCCCATGGCGACCTTGCCGGCCACATATTTTACAAGCGGGGCGTATTGTTTAATAAAGGCTTCCCGAATCGCCGGATCTCCCGTTCTACGGTACTCCAGCCAAAGTTCCTCTTCTGTTCTTTGCTCAGGAAGCGGCATAACGATCCTTTAATCCTTTGATAATAGAGTCCTCATGGCCGAGGCCAAATCTTTGGGGTTAAAATCCCCTCCCATGCTCTGTCCCTTACCGCTTGTTCTCCGCCTTTCCGGCAGCGCTTCGTCCGCGCCGGACGGGGAATCGCCGTCCAGGCCAGCGGCATTCCAGGATTCGGCGGCGTTTTCAGGGCCCTCCCCGTCCGCCTTCTGGCCGGATAAAAAAGACCCCGTCATGGACTCCAGATCGGGAAGAACCTCCCCGGAAGGGGGCCCGCCGGAATACACGGGGAGGTCTTCCATTGCGGCCCCGGCCTCCCGCGCCGCGCCCCTCCCCTTTTCAGTATAGCCGCCTTCATCATTCTGATCCAGACCCGGAGAATTTCCCCCGCCGCCTTTTTCAGATGAAACACTTCCCGCGCCCGGAGGCGGCCTTACGGAACTTGCGAGCTTCGCTATATCGTCCACGTCCTCGTTCGAACCGGCGGCGGGAAGCGCCCCGGACACCTGGTCGCCGACCGAGATGTCCACGCGGGAACCGGGGGCGTTCTCCTCCGGATCTTCGCCGGGGAGCAGGAGATCGGGAACAAAACGGTTGACAAGCAGCCAGATCCCCCCCCCGAGAACGAAAAAAGCCGCCCCGAAAACAAGCGGGCGGACAAGCAGGGCGGGAAAACCCGCGCCGCTTATGAGCGCCACCAGAAAGGAAAGGAGAAATCCCCCGCCTCCCGGGACCGCGCACCACTTCAGGTTAAACACGCCCCCTCCTACTGCCCGCCGAAGATGCGCTTTATCATGCTGCCGAAACCGCCCGTTTCGCGAAGTTCGCTCTTTTCCATACGGTTCACGATATGCTGAACGCAGATGCTCGCCTTGCACCGCGGATCGATAACCGTAAAGGGCTTCTGCCTGAGCACCGCCTGGGAGACGACAGGATCGTCAAAGATAAAGCCCAGGTAATCTACCTTTAGGTTGAGAAACTGTCCGGCGATGTTGATCATGCGGTCGGCGACTTTCTTTGCCTCCGCCGCGCTCTTTACCCGGTTAACCACCAGCTTGAGCCCCATATTAAAGTTTTCGTATTCGGTGGCGATGATCTTGATGATCCCGTAGGCGTCGGTGATGGCGGTGGGCTCCGGCGTGGCGATGATCACGGCGTCGTCCGCGGCGGCGATAAAATCAAGCACGTTGCTGGACACCCCGGCGCTGGTATCTATGATGATGATGTCGGCGTTGGAAAGGGAATCAAGCTCGTTGATGAAATTCTGCCTTTCTTCCTCGGTAAGGTTGGCGATCTTGGAAAAGCCCGACGCGCCCGCGACGATGGAAATGCCGTAGACGGTGTCTACCATGATTTCCTTCATCGTTTTCTGCTTGCGGATCACGTGGTACAGGTTGTATTTGGGAATCACGTTGAGGATCACGTTAACATTGGCAAGCCCGAGATCCGCGTCCATGACCACCACCTTTTTTCCAAGGCGGGCATAGGCCAGGGCCATGTTCACCGAAAGATTGGTTTTTCCCACTCCGCCCTTCCCCGAAGTAACGGTAATGAGCCTTGTCTTTGTCCCGTCGCGCCTCTGTCCCTGAAGCTGCGAAGGGACGGAAGTTTCTCCCGTAGCGCCCGGCGATTGAGACGGGATCGTCCCCGGGGAAAAGGGAACGTTTTTCTTCCGCCGCACAATCTCCCTGAGTTTTTCAGCCTGATCTTCCATTTGTGTCTCCATTGTCCTTGAAACGTTCTTCTATCCTGTTCCGGTTTACCCGGAATCCTTCAAGATTGACAAGAAAACGGACCGCGCCCGCCCGGTGGATGTGCTTTTCAACGGACTGGCCGTCGGTAATATACGAGACGGGCTTGTCCATTTCCGCGAGGGCGCTTAAAACATTGCCCGCCCGCGTGGTTTCGTCAAGTTTGGTCACGATAACGGACCTGTAATTAAAGGGGGCGAAACGCCTCATAATGTCCTTCATGTCGCTGTACTTTGTCGCGGCGGCAAGTACAAGGTGCGCTTCCCCCCTGGAAAGGCAGGCCGAAAGGGACTCCATCATTTCCCCCAGCTTCACCGCGTCACGGGGGCTCTTTCCTATGGTGTCGACAAGAATAAGATCCGCTTCGGCCTCAAAAAGGGAGAGCGCCTTTCGCAGTTCGCCGGGTTCCGCCGCGTAGGCGACAGGAACGCCCATGATGGCCCCGTATTTTTCTATCTGCTCCCTGGCGGCGATGCGGTAACCGTCCACGGTGATCATCCTTACCCGCAGAGGATCGCCGTTCCAGCCGTTAATGCCGTAGGCCGCGGCAAGTTTCGCCACGGTTGTGGTCTTGCCTACCCCTGTGGGACCGACAAGAACAAGGACACGCGGGCGGCCGGGAGGACTTTCCGCATTCCGGTACAGCTTTACCCCTTCGCCTATCCATTCCAGCACCTGTCCCTCAAGATCGTCGAAATTGTCAAGGGTATCAAGGGGGCATTCCTTTCGTATCCGTTCAAAGATGCCCCGCGAATAGGAAGGGGAAAAATCGTTCTGTTCAAGCAGCTCCCTAAGGCGCGCGAAGGACGGATGTTCTTCTTCCTTCTCTTCCCTGTTTTCCCCCGCGTCTATCTTTTCCTTTATTGAACGCACCTCGCGGAGAACCATCTGCAGGGTGGGATCTTTCCCCGCCGCGGCGATAACCTTTTCCTTTTGTTTCTGAAATTCAAGAGGATCGGATTTCGCCTGATTCCAGGGATCAGGTTTCGCCTGGCCCGCCTCCGGTCTCACCTGATTCCAGGATTCCGGTTTCGCCTGGGTCCAGGTTTCCGGCCCGGCCTCCGCCTGGGAAGCGGCCTTGAAACGCGGTTCCCCGGCGCGGGAAGAAGGCCGGGAAAAAGTCCCCGAAAAATACGACGGGATGTAGAATTCCACCTCGACGCCTTCACGGGCGCCTATACCGAAAATGCCCCCTATGCGGATCTTGCGCTGGCGCACGGGCACAACCCGTTCCCCGTATTTTGCCAGTATTTTATTCATGCAGTCGCGGTAGTCTTCGCCCTGTTCCACAAAACATTCCATCTTTTCCCCCGTACTTTTTGTTTTACGCGGCCGGCTTGATGACGCCCACGGATTCCACCGTTACATCCTGAACGATCTCGGGAACCGAAAGCACCACCAGTTCGGGAATTTCCCGTTCGGTGGAATTTTTGACAAGGTAGCGGGCCGCCTCCGAACAGAGTACGACGGGAATCCAGCCCTGCTCCCGCACCGCGCCCACCGCCCGCTGCAGCGACTTGATCCACGCGGTGTGGATCTGCGGCTCCAGCGCGGAAACCACCCCCGACGCCGTTTCGTACCTGCTCGCGATGATCTTTTCCTCGAACCCCTGATCGATGGTCAGAACATGAAGGCGCCTGTCGTCGTCCGCGTACTGGTGGCAGATCTGGCTGCCCAGGGCCTGCCGGGCCTTCTCGGTAAGGAGCCGGGGGCTTTTGGACACCGGGGCGAAATCGGCAATGGCCTCGAGAATGGAAACCATGTTCCGTATGGATACCCGTTCCCTGAGCAGGAACTGCAGCACCTTCTGAATTTCGCCCAGCGAAAGACCCCGTCCTTCCCTGAGAACCTCCTCTATCACGGCGGGATAGGTCTTTTTAAGCTCGTCGAGTATGGCCTGGGTATCCTGCCGTCCCAGTATGTCGGCGGCGTGCCGCCTGATAATTTCGGTAAGATGCGTGGCGATTATCGAGGGAGGATCGACCACCGTATAGCCCGCCCGCTCGGCTTCTTCGCGCCTGTCTTCGCCCACCCACAGGGCGGGAAGCCCGAACGCCGGATCGCGGGTTTTTTCGCCGGGCAGCTCGGAGGTAACGGTCCCGGGGTCGATGCAGAGGTAATAGCCCATCCGTATTTTTCCCCGGCCCACGTCGACGCCCTTGATCTTGAAACAGTACTCCGAAGGCTCAAGCACCATGTTGTCCAGAATCCTTACCTTGGGGATAACCAGCCCCAGATCCAGGGCGGACTGCCTGCGCACCCCCTGTATCCGGTCAAGCAGTTCCGCGCCTTTTTCCTTGTCCACAAGGGGGATAAGGCCGTAGCCCAGTTCCAGGGAAAGGGCGTCAAGCAGAACCAGCGGGGGTATTTCGCCCGCCTCTTCCCTGGCCCGCTTCTCCCGGCTTTCGGCCTTTGCCATGGCGCCGCTAAGGCCCAGCTCCCTGCGTTTTTTCCGCGCAAGAAGGAACCCGTAGAACCCCAGAAGCAGCGCCATGGGAATAAGCACATACCAGGGGAAGCCGGGCAGAAAGGCGAGGACGGCAAGCACAAGGGCGGAAATAAGGTAAATTTTGGAAACCCTTGTGAACTGATCGGACACCTGCTGTCCCAGATCCCCAGTGGCGGCGGCCCTGGTAACAACAATACCCATGGCGGTGGACACAAGGAGGGCGGGAAACTGTGAAAGAAGGCCGTCTCCTATGGAAAAGGATATGTAATTCCCCACCGCCTGTGAAAGGGGTTCGCCGTGTATGGCCGCGCCTATGATGATGCCCCCAAGCACGTTGACGGCGGTGATGAGGATTCCCACCTTGACGTTGCCCGAAATGAATTTACTGGCCCCGTCCATAGCCCCGTAAAAATCGGATTCAAGCTGAATCTCCCGCTTGCGGGTCTGGGCTTCCTCCTCGCCTATGGAGCCTGAATTGAGCTCGGCTTCCACCGTCATGATCTTGACCTGCATGGCGTCCAGGGTAAAGCGGGCGGCCACTTCGGCAACCCTGGTGGCGCCCTTGGTAATGACGACAACCTGAACGGCGATGATCACGATGAAGATCACGAACCCGACCACGAGCCCTTCGCTTCCGCCCGAACCGACGACAAAACTGGAAAAGGCCCTGATCATGCGGCCGTCAAAGCTCCCGCCCTTGGTAAGTATGAGCCGGGTCGAGGAAACGTTGAGGGCCAGGCCGAACACGGTGGCGACAAGCAGCACCGTTGGGAAAAGGTTAAAATCCGTCGGCTTTCTGATGTAGAGAACGGTAAGGAGGATCATGAGAGAGAAGATAAGATTGAAGGCCATGAGGACATCAAGGAGGACTGTGGGAAGCGGGATGATAAGCATCGCCACCACCATCACCACGCCTACCGCTATGAACACATCCCTGTTTCTATTCAGGAGGCCCATCGTTCCTCCCGCCGTTACCTGAACCGCGTCTGCCATGTGTACTCCTGCGGCGCGCGCCTACGCGCCCGCTTCTTCAATTTCCCGGCGCCTGCGCCGCGCGTTGTGATCCTTCAGGGCGTCAAGATCGGCCAGACGGTTGATTTCCATCACCTTCCGGTAAACCGTGGCGACCAACTCAATGTATATGTCGGGGACCAGTTCCCCTACGTCAATGTTGGCGTACAGGACCCGCGCCAGAGGCACGTTTTCGACAATGGGAACATCCCACTGCCGCGCCACGCGCCTGATGCGGAACGCCACTTCATCCTCGCCCTTGGCGGTAACCATGGGCGCGTCCATGTTTTCGGCGTGGTATTCAAGACAGACGGAAAAGTGCGTCGGGTTAGTGATCACCACGTCGGCCTTTGGAACCTGCACGTAAATGTTCTGCGTTAAAAGCTGCCTCATGCGGCCGCGTATGCGGGACTGCACCGCCGGGTCCGCCTCGTACATCCTCCGCTCTTCCTTTATTTCCTGCCGGGTCATGCGAAGCGACTTCCGGTAGCGCCAGCGCTGGAACATGTAATCGGGAATGGAGAGCAGCAGCAAAAGCAGGGCCGAAATTATCATCATGCGCGCGGCAAGACCCGCCACAAGGGTAATCCCCTGCCAGAGATCCGCCGTCTGAAGCCTCATGAGTTTTTCTATTTCCCCCCGTATGGTGAGGTAGGCCACAGTCCCTATGATCGCCATTTTGATAATGGATTTGAAAAAATTAAAAAGCCCGTCCACCGAAAAGAGGGTGCGCCGCAGATAACTGCCGAAATGGGGAACAATGCGGGAAAAATCCGGGACTATAGGCTTGACGGTAAAAAGAAAACCTACCTGCACCAAATTCGAAAAGATGGCGGCGGCCACGGCCACAAGAACGACAGGAAGGGCAAGCCGGACAAAATACGAAAAGAACGCCTGTACGATGATCGCGTCCCTGGCCGGATCAAGTTCCACCGACCGCTCCAGAAAGAAACGTATCATCTCCGTACAGGTCCTTAACATGGAAGGCGCCAGAAAAAAGAGCGCGAGCGCGGGAAGAAGGAGCCCCAATGCGCCGACCAGTTCCTGGCTTTTGGCGACGCGGCCTTCTTCGCGGGCCTTTTCCAGCTTGTAATCGGTAGGTTCCTCGGTACGGGTCTCGTCGTCCTCGGCGCCGTCGGCAAACCACTGCAGATCGATGTCCGCGGGGGAAAGCGGAAAGGGAAATATTTTCCGCCCGGGATCTTCCACCGCGCAAACAAGGCGCCCGGCGCGTAAACCGTACGGCCCGGACACGGGCATGCCCGCCGCTCCCGCCGTATCCGTCACCGGAGCCCCCCCGCTTCCGCGCCTATGCGCGCGCCTATCCGCACGTAAAGGGACTCGACGCCCTGATAACCGGCGTCGATTACCCTGCTGAACGCCTCTGTCATGAACGGCAGGGACGCGAAGATGAGGAGAAAGGCCACCGTTATGGAAATGGGGAAGCCTTCCGAAAGTATGTTGATCTGGGGGGCCGCTTTGGAGATAAGCCCCGTGGCAAGGGAGGTAAGAAACAGCGTGCCCAGAATGGGCATGGAGATGATAATCGCGTCCAGAAAAAGGCGGGACAGCCCGGAAAGGAGCATGCCCACAACCTGCTCCCTGCCTTCCACAAGGGACACGATGTTGATTGACTCGATGGAACGCCAGAAACCGCCAAGGAAGAGTTTATAGAAGCCCCCCGCCGAAAGAAACACCAGCATGGCGACAAGGTTAAGGTACTGGCCCAAAAGGGGATTTTCTATCTGCGAAAGGGGATCAAAAGTTTCGGACGCCCCGAAGCCCATCTGCAGCGAAAAAAACTGGCCGGCGGTGGAAAAAACGGAGAAAATAATCGTAAGGAAAAAACCCGTAATGATCCCGATGATCGCCTCCCCCGCCGCGAGGAGCACAAAACTCAGGCCGTAGGGCTCCAGTTCCCAGCCGCGGGCAAGCGCGCCGGGAAAGGCGGCGTAGGCGGCAAAACCCGCCAGGGCCACTTTGGCGATCTGGGGCACCGCGTCGATGGAAAGGAGCGGGGCGGTTTCTATCATCCCAAGGGCGCGGACGGCGACAAGCAGGAAGGCCGGCCCCCACAGGAGAATGTCGTTTAATACCGCGTTCTCTATCACCTTTCCTTTCCTCTTTTTCTAGTTGGCCATGTCCGGAATGCGCCGGAAAAGATCCCTGGTGTATTCCCCCAGGGAAGAAAACATCCATCCCCCAAGAAAGGCCAGAACCAGAAGAATCGCGATTACTTTGGGCACAAAGGTAAGAGTCTGCTCCTGTATCTGGGTAGTCGCCTGGAGTACGGCCACCACAAGACCCACGACAAGGGCGGTAAAGAGCAGGGGCGCCGCCAGAAACAGCACTTCCAGAACGCCTCCCCGCAACAGGGCGGTAATTTCACCTATACTCATCCGTTACTCCTCCGGCCTATAAAAACGAGCGGACCAGCTGGTCCGTCAGGAGACTCCACCCGTCGACAAGAATAAAAAGGATCAGCTTGAAGGGCATGGATATCATGACAGGGGGCAGCATGATCATGCCCATGGACATGAGGGCGCTCGCGACCACCATGTCGATAACAATAAAGGGAATAAAAAGCATTATCCCTATCCTGAACGCCACGGTTAATTCATTAAGAATGAAGGCGGGAACAAGCACATAGGTAGGAACGTCGGCAAGGGTGCCCGGCCTTTCAAGGCCGCGCATCGCCATGAAGAGCCTTATGTTTTCCGGATGGTTCCGCATCTGGCTGTACATGAAGATACGGAACGGGGCTTCCGCCTCGCGGTAGGCCTCTTCCACCGAAAGTTCCCCCCGCGAAAGCGGCGCGATGGCGCCGGTGTACACCGTGTTCAAAGTAGGCCACATGATAAAAACCGTCATGAAGAGGGCTATTCCCATGAGGACCTGGTTGGGCGGAACCTGCTGCAGCGAAAGGGCCCGTTTGACAAAGTCCAGCACTATGGAAATGCGGAGAAAACTGGTCATAAGAATGACGATGCTTGGGGCAAGGGAAAGTACGGTGAGGAGCAGAAGCAGCTGGAGGGAAAAGGCCACTTCCTGCCCCGTCGCAGGGTTCCGCACGGAAAGATCTATAAAAGGAACGACAGGCGCTCCCGGCGCGGGCGGCAGCGCGGTGGTCCCCTCCGCCGCCTGTCCTGGAAAAGGAATATCCGGTACGCCGGGAAAGGGGGCGTTCTGCGCCCGCGCCCCGGGGACAATAAACAGAAAAAACACCGCGAAAAAAAGGGGGAACGCGTTTTTCATGCTACAGCCCCCTCAGCCGCTCCCGGCGCTTGCGGACATTATCCGCCCCGGGAGGCCGCGGCCCCTGTATGCCCATGCGGAGCAGAAGGGCTTTGAAATCAAGGCGGCCGGCGCCTTCGGCGTTCCTGCGGCCCTGTTCCAGCATCATGGCGCTTATGGTGTTCTGATCGGTTATCTCGGCGATAAGATTCACGCCGGCATCCGCCGAACCGACAAGCCAGGCTTTTTCACCGGCCGATATGACATGAACAAAACGGCCGGCTCCAAGGCTTGCCGTAGACAAAATTTTCAGGTTGGGATCGGTCTGCGGGGAAGGCCTCGACACTTTTTTCATGAAGAAGACCACGCCGTAGACGGCAAGCGCGACAACGGCAAGGACGAGGATCATTCTGATGATAAGGCCGGCCGAAGCGGCCCGGCCGGGCGCTTCGGCGGGAGGGGGATCTCCCAGAACAATGGCCCGTTCGGCCTCTTCCCGCGCCGAGACGGCGGCTTCGGCGGCCGGACGGATCTCTTCGTCCTGGGTAAACGCGAAAGGCGCGCTTAAAAAGAATATAAGGAATACATACACCGCCGCCCCAATGCGGACGGCGTTACGGCAGGTATACAGTTTTTCCCCTCCCAAGTACAAACTGATTACTACATAATTATATATTCATTCGCAATTAATATCAACCCATTTCGTTCATCCGCTCCATCGGAGAAACAATTTCCGTTACGCGGACGCCGAAATTTTCATCGATAACCACAACTTCGCCCTTGGCTATGAGTTTATGGTTAACCAGTATATCCACAGGCTCGCCGGCAAGTTTGTCCAGCTCTATGATGGTCCCTTCTCCCATCCCCAGAATTTCCTTGATGAGCTTGCGGGTGCGGCCCAGCTCCACGGTCATCTCCATGAAGACGTCCATGATAAGGCCTATGTTGCCGGCTTCCTGTGAAGAAGCCCTGGGCACCAGGTTGGGGAACTGGACGGACTGCACGCTGGCCGGCTGGCCCATCATGCCGCCTCCCATGCCCATATTCGGCATGGCGCCCATGCCCTGCATCGCGCCCATATCCATGCCCATTCCCATGTTCGGCATAGCGCCCATACCCTGCATGCCGCCCATGTTAGGCATGCCCATGCCCTGCATGGCGCCCGCGCCGGGCGAAGCCTGGCCGTTAAGGGCGCGCGCTATATCGCCGGCAACCGAAGCGCCGAAGACTTCCCAGATCTGATGGACATTTCCGTCTCCCAGATCAAGCTGATACACGGCGCAGGGAAATTCCCCCGCCGGCAGGGCCGCGGCGGCCTTGGGCACGTTCGCCGCCTCGGGCGAAACCGACGCGATGGATTTATTGCCTGTCTTGTCGGTAAGGCTCGTGATCTGTGTTCCCACCAGCTGCGAAACAACTTCGCCCAGCACCGACATGGCCATTTCATCCAGCGCGATGTTCTCTTCCTTGTTCATGAGGCTGGCAATAGCTTTGGCGGTGACTTCGGGAATGATGAAGGAATGTTCCCCCGGAAAACCGGAGCTGAAATCGGCCTTGACCGCCGTTACCGTATCGGGAAGGGACGAAAGAAACGCGTCCCTGCTTGAAAACGACACCTGCGGGCCCTTAATGGTAACCGCCGCGCCCGTCATCATGGAAAGGTTGGAAGACTGCGCCTCAACCGTGGACGCCAAAAAATTCTGCAGCGCCTGCCTGTCGCCCTCCGAAGAGCCGGCCGTCATCGTGGCGGACGGAGCCGCCTGGGGGGCCGCCCCCATGCCGGAAGAATCCACACCGGCCAGTAACGCGTCTATTTCATCCTGAGAAAGTGCGCCGTCGCTCATGTCATCTCCTCCCCTTCGGACGCGAGCTCTTCAAATTCTTCCTGTTCAAGCTCCGCGATCTTTTTGGTAATCTGCACCGCCATTTTCTTCCCGATTACGCCGGGGCGGCACAGAAATTTCCGCTTGCTGCCTATGTTAAGCGAATAGGGGTCGCCGATGCGGGTATTGTACAGCCTGACAACATCCCCTATCTGCAGGGAAAGCACGTCCCGCACGGGGACGTTTATCTTTCCTATTTCGGCTACTACATTAACATCGACAGTTGAGAGCTTGTCCTTTAGCACGCTGAGGTTTTCCGTGGTTGCCCCCCGGCGCACCGAGGAGTACCAGAACTGGGCGGAAAGTTTTCCGATAATGGGCTCTATGGTTATGTAGGGGATGCAGAAGTTCATCATTCCTTCCACCTCGCCAACCTTTGTTTCAAGGGTAACAAGGACCACCATTTCCGTGGGGGGAACGATCTGGGCGAACTGCGGGTTCGTGTCTATCTGCCCAAGGCGGGGCCTCAGATCGATGACCGTGGTCCAGGCCTCGCGCATGTTTCCCAGAATGCGGACAATAATTCCTTCCATGACGGACGTTTCGATGTCGGTCAATTCATGCTGCGCCTTGGTTCCTTCTCCCGTGCCCCCGAAGAGGCGGTCTATGATGGAAAAGGTAACGGCGGGATCAATTTCAAGGATCGCGTTTCCCTTGAGGGGGTCCATGTTGATGATGGCAAGAGTCGTCGGCGTGGGAATCGAACGGATGAATTCCTCGTAGGTAAGCTGATCGACGGAGGCCACATGGACGTGAACCATGGAACGGAGCTGGGCGGAAAGGCTTGTGGTGGTAAGGCGCGCGAAGGTCTCGTGCATAATGGAGACCGTGCGTATCTGTTCCTTGGAGAATTTGTCGGGCCTTTTGAAATCGTAGATCTTGATCTTGCGGGTATCGGCCGCGGGCCTGAAATCCTCAGGCTCCGTGTCGCCGGCGTTTATGGCGGTGAGAAGCTGATCAATTTCCTCCTGGGACAAAACTTCGGTCAAAACGGCATCCTTTACACCCTATGGTATCAATTTTTATCCCCTCATGCAACACCGCGCTTCTTTTCGCGGCGAAAAGCCGGACGCCTTTTGCCTAATACATTTCCATAACGTCGAGCTTGTTGAAAAGAATATTCCTTACCTTGGCGGCGTCGAGATAACGGGTGTTGAGCTGATCCCGTATTTCCCGCTTCAGCGCCGTCTCGTTTTCCGGGACAAGCTCCGTGACGTCTTTCTGGCTGAAGTAGTTCCGTACAAAATCCCGCAGTTCATACTGGCGGCTTGTCAGTTCCGTCTGGGCCGCGTTGTCGTTCAGATCGTACTGGATGATCATGTCGACGGTGACGGAGAAGCCCGGGCCTTTTGTCCTTGTTGTTACCGGCCCTATGAGGGTAAACGCCGCGTATTCGGGGCGTTTACCCAGGTACGGATCGGTGGGATCGGTTACAGCGGTCCTTGATTTTCCCCCGCCCGTTACTATTCTTACGGTAAAAAACGACACGGTAACGATAATAAAGACCGCCCCAAGCCCTATGGCGGCGAATTTGAGAATTGTCGGAAGTATCGCGCCCAGTCCGGATGTTTTTTTCGGAGAACTGCCCAGAGACGCGGCGTCGCCGTCGCCAAGTTCCAGTTCATCACTGTCTGACATACATTCTCCCCTTATTTGATCCTAACACACAAGGAACATCGTTTCAAATTACAGGTGCCCTTCGTCAAGAACGATGACGTCCACCCGCCGGTTGGCGGCCCTGCCTTCGGGGGTATCGTTCCGCGCGAGGGGAACCGTGTCGGCAAAGCCCGCGGCCTGAAATCTCCGCTCGTCTACTCCTATATCGGCAAGATAGTGGAGTATATTAATGGACCTGGCCGCCGAAAGCTCCCAGTTCGATTCCCAGGGGCCGGCCGGGTCAACCGCCTCGTTGTCGGTGTGGCCCTCGAGGCGTATCTTCCGCGGCCGCCCGTCGCTGTCCACAAGATCGGGGGAAGCAAGGAAGGTCGCAAGCCGTAACAGTATGTCCCGCGTCGCGTCTATATTGATCTGGGCGCTCGCCGGCCTGAAAAAGGTGTCGGAAACAAGGGTTATTACAAGGCCCCGCTCGTCGTGGGTAATGCGGACTTTGCTGGAATTGATCTCCGGGGTAAAAAGGCTCACCGCCCTGCGCAGCGCGGTGCCCAGGGAGCGTCCCCGTTCCATGGACGGCAGGGACATGATGGTGTTTCCAAGGTCCGCGCTGCGGCCCGCCGAAAGGGTGCGGCCCCCGGCAAGGGCCCCAAGGCCCCCCGTCCGCATGGACGCGGCGATCTCCTGCATCTGGGCGGAACTGGATTCGTCGGGGTTGAACATGATCGCGAAGAAACAGAGCATAAGGGTGACCATGTCGGAATAGGTTGTAAGCCATTCCTGCGTCGCCGCCCGTATCTCTTTCTTTTTTCTCGCCATACTTAATTGTCCTTGAGGAGTTCCTGTTCCAGAGTTCTCCTGTCCGAGGGATTAAGATAGGCAAGCAGTTTCATGACGAGGATGCGGGTATTGTCGCCCGCCTGAATGGAAAGAACCCCTTCAATTATCATTTCCTTTACCATGGATTCCTTCGCGTCCTGCGCTCTCAGCTTTGAGGCGAAGGGGGTCATGAAGAGGTTTGCCAATACGGAACCATAAAAGGTGGTAACGAGGGCCAGGGCCATGTTGGGGCCTATGGACGCCTTGTCTTCCAGGTTTTTGAGCATGGCGATAAGGCCGACGACGGTACCCAGCATCCCAAGGCCGGGGCCCAGTGTCGCCCACATGTTCACCGTGCCTATCTTGTCCGCGTGGCGGCCCTGCATCTGCGAAAGTTCCAGTTCCAGGAGGTTGCGTATCACCTCCTGATCGGTGCCGTCAACCACAAGGCGGAGCCCCTTCTTCATGTATTCGTCGTCAAGATCCTCAAGCTCGTCCTCAAGGGCCAAAAGCCCTTCGCGCCTGGCCTTTTCGGAAAAGGCCACCATCTTCTGTATGATCCCCTTTTCGTTAAAAACCGGTATGCGGAAGGTGCGGCCAAGGAGGCTCCAGATGCCCAGGGCTTCGGACAGGGAGGTGGCAAGCATGAGGGCGAAGTAGGACCCGATAACGACCATAAGAAAGGACGGCAGGTCGACGACGGTCCCTATGGAACCGCCCGAAGAGTAAATGGACATGACAACCATACCGATAGCGCCGAAAACACCTATTAAACTCGATATGTCCATAAACCACTACTCCCCGTCTTTAAATGGGCTTAACCGCCCGCGGTACTCTTCGATTTTTCGTAAAACATCCTTCACTTCTTCCCGTACGATAAGGTGCTTGCCCGACAGCATAACCAGAGTGGTGTCGGGGTTGATCTCTATCGCCTCAATTTGATGAGGATTGACATAATATTCAATGCCGTCAAGCCTTGTTACCTTAATCATACAGGATTTTCATTACCGTTTCAGCGTCAAAAGTTCCTGCAGAAGCTGATCGGCAGTTTGTATGGTCCGGGAATTGGCCTGGAAGCCCCTCTGGGTGATGATCATGTCGGTGAACTGCTCGGCCATGTCCACGTTGGACATTTCAAGAAAGCCCGCCACTATTTTGCCCTTGCCGGCTATGCCCGAAGGGCCTATGTTGGCGGCCCCGGAGTTGTTGGATACAACGTAGTTGTTGTCCCCGGCCTTTTCAAGGCCTCCCTGGTTGGGGAAACTCGCCATGGCAACCTGGCCCAGAACACGCACCGTTCCGTTGTCGTAGGTTCCCGTGATAACGCCGCTTTGATCGATTTTGAAGTTTTCAAGATAGCCCATGGAATGGCCGTCCTGCTCCACAGGCTTCGTGGACGCGGCGTCCGAAAACTGGGTAATGGAATTGACCACGCCCCCGACCGTTCCCAGGCGGAGGGCAAATTCCTGCCTGACAGGAGTGCCGTCCTCATTGGGAGTTGCGGCAAGGATATCGAAGGCCACGTTCATCAGCACTTCGCCGTCCGGGCCCGACACGTTCCCGGCCCCGTCTTCGGCGGAAAGGAGCGTGCCGTTGTTGTTGAAGTTGACCGTGAAATTCACGGGCCCCCCCGCGGCGGGAGCCTCCGCGCCCAGCCCTATCGAGGCGTTGTTGACATCTTCCGTTTCGGGGTCCACCGAAAGCTGGGCGTTCCAGCTGTTGCTGGTCCCCGGCACGCGGCTGAATTCCACCTGCAGCGTATGTGTCGCGCCAAAGGAATCGTATATTTTAATGGCCGTTGCCCAGGTTCCCTCGCGGGTCTGCAGCTCCGTGGGATTTTCGGGAATTTCGGGGATGTTCTTGTTGAGATTACAGGCGTAGTTGACAAAGGTCGTGGCCCGCGCGGGGTCTTTGGAACCCACCGGGATGACAATATCCTCAATCTGCCGGGAAACGTCAATGAACTGCTGGCCCATAACCTCCCGCGCCATCCAGCCCTGTACCCTCATGCCGTTGGCGGGGTTCACCATGGTACCGGCCTCGTCTATGCTGAAGGCCCCGTTCCTGGTGTACAGTTCCCTGTCTCCTTCGTGGAGGACAAAGAACCCCGTCCCCTGAACGGCAAGATCCGTCCCTATCCCGGTGCTTTGAAGGCTCCCCTGGATGTGTATGGTGTCTATGGAGGCGACGGACATTCCAAGGCCCACTTCCTTTGGATTAACGCCCCCCAGTTCTTCGGTGGGACGGGTCGCGCCCTGAAGCTGCTGGTACAGGATGTCCTGAAAGTTCACCCGGTTGCGCTTGAAACCCGTCGTGTTGATGTTGGCGATGTTATTACCGATAACATCCATTCTTGTCTGATGGTTCTGCAGTCCGGATACGCCGGAAAATAACGATCGCATCATATCGCATCACTCCTCATAGATCCTTGCCACCTGTTCCCAGGCGTATGTAACACCGTTTACCATAACGGCGGGAACCTCCCCCCTTTCCACCGCCATTACCGCGCCTTCCACTACCTTTTCGCCGTCCACAATTCGCACCTGGCGCCCCAAAGCGGAGGACGCCCCGGCCACATCGAGCATGCGGGTCAATTTGGCAAAATCGGCCGCCATACCGGTCATCTGCTCCAGCGTGGAAAACTGGGCCATCTGCGCGATGAACTCCTTGTCTTCCATGGGGGCGGTCGGGTCCTGATAGGAAAGCTGGGTGATAAGGATCTTGAGAAAATCATCCTTCCCCAGATTCCGCCCGGAAATTTTCCCGTCGTTAAGGGTTTTGTTAAAATCGGCGGCTATTTTGTCGTTTTCCGCTTTTTCCCGCGGGCTCAAGACCGATTCTATCGCTGCTGCCATGTATGTCTCCTATATCAGCATATTGACCTGCGTCCGCCCGTTCAGGCGGAAAACGCCGCCGGCAAGAAATTCCGAATCTTCCTGCCCCAGGGGCTCATAACGGAACGCGTCTTCTGGGGACGGCGCCTCTCTTTTCCATTCACCGAAAAAAAGATCCTCCCGCCGTTCGTTTCCCCCCTGTCCTCCCTGGGCCAGGGAAAAATCAAGCTCCGCGCCGTCAAAACCGGAATCCAGGAACGCCTGTTCCAGGGAATGTGTTTCCCGTTCAAAGGCGCGCAGGGCCTCTTCGCTTTCGACAACGACATGCCCTGTTATCTTGTTTTCGGCCATTTCAAGGCGTATCTTTACATTTCCCAGGGATTCCGGTTTAAGGGAAAGCCTTATGGTCCCTTCCCCGCCGTCCCGGAGCACAAGGCGGGCTTCGCGGACTATGCCGTCCGAAAGGCCCTGCTGAAGCTCCCTGGCCAGAAAATGCTCAAACGGGCCGGTGTTTCCGGCCGGGGGGCCTTTCCAGTCTCCAGAAGGGGCCTTTTGCCCGCGAAGTTCGACGATCATCTCCGCCTCATGGGAAAACGCCGCCGCGTGGGGGGCGTCCCTGACCGTTTCCGGGGGAAGGCCCGCCTCACGGCCCATGTTCCCGGCGGCGCGGAGATCTTCCACAACTACGGCCTTCTCCCGTTTCTTCCCCCGTGTCCCCTCCCCCCGGCTTTCACGCGGGGGAAAAGCGGCCTTTTCGGCGGACTGTCCGTCCGCGGCGGGAAAAACCGCGGCGGAAAAATCAACGAGAGTATCTTCGGCGGTTTCCACGGGCACGGGCGCGGCCGCGGCGCGGAGGGCGGGGGACGATTCGGGGAATACGGCGGGAGATCCGGGCGCGGGAATTTCCGGGACAAAGGCCCCGGCAGGGCCGGCGCGGCTCTTTTCCGCCTCCGTTCCGCCGGAAACGAACGCCTCCGCTCCGGTTTCGGCGCTTTTGAGGCCGGGGGAATCTTTACCCTCGTCCCCGCCCGCCTGTACCGCCCGAGATTTCCGGCCAAAAAGCCGCGCGGGAAAAACCGGCTCCGGCTCTTCTTCCCCGCGCCTCACGGCGTCCGGGATTACGGGCGTCAGGAAGGCCGCGTTCCCGGCGGCCGCGGCCGCAAGGGCCCCGGTTTCCCCGGCGGTTTTGGGGTGATCTTTTTCCCCGGCGTTTTTTCCGCGCCGGAGGCCCCGCAAAAGGCCTTCCGCCGGACCGTGTTCCCCGTCTTCGGGCGGCCCGGCGGGCGGAAGGGTCCTGGCGTCTTCCGCGCCCCCTTCCCGGCCGTTCGCGGCGGTTTTTACGGAAAGGCCGGCAAGTATTTTGGCAAAGACGCCGAGGGCGGAAGCGCCGGAATTTTCGCGGGCGCCTGACGCCTCTTTTTTTCCGGCGTTTACGGGAACCCGCTCGTCCGCGCCGTTTACACGGGGATCTTCAGTGTAGGGGGATATTTCAATCACCGCCTGACTCCTTGCAGCAAACGTTCCGGAAGCCGGCGGAAAGGCCCGGGGGCCTTAATTCAGGCCGGGGGGCATCCCGGCCATTTTCCGCTGCAGTTCGGCCGCCCGGCCGGGCTCCATGAGCGAAAGCCAATAGGACACAATGGACTGGCTCCCTTCCGCCTGGGCGATTTCTTCGGTCTTCCGGAAAACATTGATAACGTCCAGATCGTCCATGGCGGCCATGATTCCCACGGCCCGCTCCGGCGGCATGCCGGTTAACAGCCTGGCGTTTGTTTCAATGTTTCTCTCTCTAATGTCGGCCTGATCGGCCGCGGCATTGAAGGATTTTTCCCTGTCGTCCTGGGCTTTCTGCTGTTCGGCAAGCGTCTGGGCCATTTGTTCTATTTCACCGTACCTGTTTTCCAGTTCCTGTTCCCGGCCGTCAAGTTCCCTTTCCTGCAGATCCAGGGCTTCAAGGCGCACCGCGAGCCTTTCGGCGTCGATGTTGAGCGTTTCGCCGGGGGGCGTTTCGGGCTGGGTGCGGCCTTCCCTTCCGGCAAAACGGTACAGGGGGGCCAGAACGGATTTGGCGTCTATGATATTGAGATAATCAAACCAGAGCAGGCTGCCCCCCGCCATGACCAGAATGAGGAGCAAAAGGACGATTACCCTGCCTAAAATACGAGCGCCGCCGGCCATTATACCCTCCCGTTAACGACATAACACCGGGCCGGTTCGCAGTCCGGCCGGCCGTAAGAAATTATTGAACAATTGAGGCTGTTCCAAAACTTCAGTTTTTGGAACAGCTTCTTACCCCGGAGAAAATTGCACAAGAGGCAAATACCTGCCCTACAAGGAATTAGCAATTTTCTCCAAGAGCTTGTTTCAAAACCAACCGGGTTTTGGAACAAGCTCAATTCTATTACAGTATCGGTCAAAAGGAATCAACGGTTCACCCCCCGGGAATTATCTCCCCTCTTTCCCAAAAGTTCTATCCGCGCCGCGACATAGTCCAGCCTGTCCTGATTCAGCACGGCCCGGCGGTGCGGCCCCATGCTTTCCACAGGGTAGCCCCCGCGGCTGATAAAGTGTTTTCCGTTCCCCCCGGTAAACCAGTAGACCAGGGAAATTGAATCCCTGTCCAGTTCTATGGCGTTGATCCCCTTTTTTCCTATAGCGCAGCCGGCGTTGAAGAGGCAGGGAACGGGAAGCGTGTCCCCGTAAAGGCTCTGGCGGAGAACGTCCCGCCTTTCCTTTCTGCGGAGTTTGCCGAGATCGGCCGAAAGGGCGGTGACTTCCCCGGAGATTTTTTCCTTTTCGGCCGGCGTGGCGGCAGGATAATCGCGGCAGAGCCGTTCTATTTCGAATTTGATGTAATCGAAACGTCCCAGAGACTCAAAGAGGGGCCTGTGGGTGTGGCCTATGACGGAGATACAGTTGTTCTCCAGGGAAAATCCGTAGGCCTTTCTTTCGACATAGAAACGCCGCCGGGAACTGCGGGCGGTGGATATGTTCCGTATTCCGAAGGGCTTGAGAAAATAGCGTATGCTGGCCCCTACGAGGTTGTTGTATTCGGTGTACACCCTGGAAGACTGGTGTCCGTGGTACACATACACCGGTATAATCCCCGTCTCTATGCGGACCGCGCTGTGCAGGGCGTAAGGATAGGACTTGTGGAAAAGCAGATCCTCGTCGTGATTTCCTATGAGTTTGTAAAGGCGCTCCGCCCCGGCAAAACGGTCAAAGACACGGTACAGGCGGGGCCACTGTTTCTGCACGGCTTCAAGGGAATAGCGCATCATCTCCTCAATGTCCCCGTTGAGAACAAGATGCCAGCCGCGCTCAAAATAATAACCGGACAAAAGAGCCGTAAGAAGCTCGCCGTTACCGGCAAGATCGTCCCGCCGGCCCGAGCCCATGTGAAAATCGCCTGTTATAAGGACTTTTTTGCCGTCCCGTATATCCAGCACCGCGTCGGGATTAAAGCGCGGGCCCACCATATCGTTGAAAAAACTGCTTTCGGCTTTTTCCGTCCGGTACAACATTGAACAACTTCTACGGTAAAGATACCTCTTTACCGCCCGGAGGGCAACGGCCCCGTAATCCGCCCTTATTCCACAAAACGCAGCCGGGCAAAACGCTCGGGGATGTGGGAATCGTAGGCCCCGTGCCCGTTCAGGGCCCAGCCCGCGCCCGCCAGTTCCCTGCCGTTGGCCCGGAGGTTTTCAAAGCGGAAAAACTGGCAGCGGATGCTGTCCCCGGCCTTTGGGGGAAAATTCCCCGAAGGATTCAAAATCCTGAAACCTTCCCAGGGAAAGGCAATCTCAACGGTCCAGCCCCTGTCGGTGCAGGAAGGATCGTTGATCTTCCCGTCCACCCAAACGGCGCTCTTCATGCCCGGAAAATCAAAATCCATAAAGGCCCAGCGCCGGCCCCGGGGGTGCTTCCTGAAGCGGGCGGCATCCTGAAAACCGGAGAGCACATCCACGTCCCGGCTGTAAAGGTCAAATCCCCCCTGTTCAAACCGGCTTCCCTTTACAAGGGCATCCTGATAAACAAAAAATACCTCATACACCGTATTAAAGGCGTTGATCTCGCATTCGTAGTAGCAGTCTTCACCGTCAATAAAAAACTCCACGTCGTTGTCGTACCAGACAAGCGAATCACGTTCGGTAAACGACGCCCGCACATCAGGCTCCTCCATCCAGAAGGCAACGTACAGGGCCTTCTCGTCCCAGAGGGCGGCGGCGCGGGTATCAAGGAGCGCGGGGCCGCCCGTCAGAAGATCCACAAAACGGCCGGATTTCCGGGCCTCCTTCCATACGGGCTTGTCCAGGCGGCCGTCTATGGGGAAAAAACCCCGCGTCCTCCGGCAGTCATATTGGGCGGGACAGTCCCGGCCTTCGGCATGTTCGTCCATACGTACCCCCCTTTAAGCATAACGCTGTTTCAGGAAGAATGCACGCGGACGAAAGCGGGCCTATATCTCCATCGCCTCGCCCAAATAATTGATAAACCATCCGTTTTCAGGGGGAACGGTTTTTTCGCCGGTGATGATCCTGTACATGTTTTCAACCGACACCAGAGGCTCTATCTGGGCGTCGTTCCGCCCCATGACGGTGTTCATGCGGCCGGGATGAACGGCGTAAATTTTATAGTCGGAAACTGTTTTGGCAAACACGGCGACAAGTTTATTCTCGGCGGATTTGGAGACCGAATAGGCCGGATACCTCGTCCCCACATTGGTCATGGAACCGCCTTCGGAGGTAATCGTTATGAAAATACCGCCCGGCTTTACGGCGTTGTGAAAATGTTTGATAACAATCGCGGCCCCGGTTACATTGACATCGAGGGCCAGGCGGAGATCGGCAACGTTGACTTCGGTTATGGGAAGTTCGCGGTCGCTGTCGGCGAGAATTCCCGCCACCGAAACAACCGCGTCAAGTTTTCCCCCGTCGTTCAGAATTGTTTTTGCCGCCCCGGCGATATCCTCTTCCCTGGTAACATCCGCGGGGAAGACCTTTAAACCGGAAAATTTCGCCGCCGCGTTTGTGGTTTCTTCATGGGGAAGGGAAGGATGATAACACGCGTACACCCTGTGCCCTTTTTCCGCCATGTAGAGCGAGAGGAGCAGTGCAAAGCCCCGGTTGGCCCCCGTAATAAATACCCGCATGATTCCCTCCTTTACCGGGGAATTTTACACCGTGTCCCCCGGCGCGTCAACGCACGGCGGGACGAAGCGTGGCTTCGCCTTCAACGCGGTGAGCCTCGTCATTGAACAACTCCGCTACGGACTTTCACATACATTCGTAGTATACTAAGAGCATGGATTTTACCATAAGTGATGAGGAACAAAGGCTCCTCCTTGCCGAAGCAAGGGAAGCCATAACCGCGAAACTCGAAGGCCGCGCGCCCCGTTACAAACGGGCCGGAGAGGCGGGCGGCGGGGCCCTTGACCAGCCGTGCGGCGCTTTCGTCACCCTCCGCAAGGGGAAAAATCTCCGGGGCTGTATAGGCAGGATGAGCGCGTCCCTTCCCTTAAGGGAAACGGTGCGGGCCATGGCCGTTGAGGCGGCATTCGGAGATCCCCGCTTCCCTCCCCTCAGTCCCGGCGAGGCCGGACAATGCCGCATTGAAATATCCGCCCTTTCCCCCATGATCCCCTGCGCCGATCCCCGGCGGGTAACGGTTGGAGTGCACGGCCTCTACCTTGCCTCTGGCGGCCGTTCCGGCGTACTGCTTCCCCAGGTCCCGGTGGAGCAGGGCTGGGATCTTGACGAGTACCTTGACTACATTTGCGTCAAGGCGGGCCTTCCCGCCCGTTCATACGAGGCCCCCGGCGCGAAGCTCTGCACATTTACCGCGGCCGTTTTCGGGGAACCGGACTGACGCGCCGTTACCGGTTCACCGGCTAAACAAAGAACAAAAACCCGCGTTTT
The DNA here is from genome assembly GCA_031264395.1 of Treponema sp. GTDB lineage: Bacteria > Spirochaetota > Spirochaetia > Treponematales > Breznakiellaceae > JAIROE01. The sequence continues at coordinate 30,003 of JAISEB010000232.1, forward strand.
GCCGGAATTTCCGCCGCCGGCAACTGTGTTTTCCGTCTTTTTCGGGTTTTTCATTCCTTGTTTTCAAGAGCTTGCACATTATTGAAGGGCCGTATAGACTGGTCCCATGAAAAAGCGGGTTACGGAGGCGCGGCAGACAAAGGCGGCAAGACAGGCGACGCTTGTCCTTGAGGACGGTTCCGAATTTTCAGGCTGGTCCTTCGGCAGGGCCCGTTCGCAGGCGGGGGAAGTGGTCTTTACCACCGGCATGACAGGGTATCCACAGTCCCTTACGGACCCCAGTTTCCGGGGGCAGATCCTCGTGTCTACATGGCCGCTTGCCGGGAACTACGGCGTTCCTGTAAAACCCGGAACAGGGGAACCGTACCTGGACGAACAGGGCATTCCCCTTCATTTTGAATCGCCTTCCGTACAGGTTTCGGGTTTTGTGGTTTCCGAAGCATGCGCGGAGCCAAGCCATTTTTCTTCGGGGGCTACCCTTTCGGCCTGGCTTGAAAAAAACAACGTTCCCGGCGTGTACGGCGTCGATACGCGCGCGCTCGCGAAACGGCTGAGGGAACACGGGGTCATGCCGGGGAAGATCCTTGTCGAGGGAAGCAGGGACATCACCATTGATTCGGGGCTCATCGCGCATCCTGTGGCGGACGTTTCCCCGCCCGAAGTACGGCGCTACACGCCCGGCGGGCAGGGCGGGGAAAAAGGCGGCCGTGAAGGCCGCGCTCCCCGCGTTGTCCTTGTGGACTGCGGCGCAAAGGCAAACATCATACGCTGCCTTCTTGCACGCGGAACCGAAGTGATACGGGTCCCCTGGGATCACGATCTGCGCGGCATTGAATACGACGGCCTTTTTTTGTCCAACGGCCCCGGAGATCCCAAGTCCTGCGGCAAAACCATCGCCATGGTTCGGAAGGCGTTTCACGCGGAAAAGCCCATCTTCGGCATCTGCCTGGGCAACCAGATCATGGCGCTTGCCGCGGGCGGGGACACCTACAAGCTCCCCTACGGCCACCGCGGCCAGAACCAGCCCTGCGTCGAAACAAACAGCCGGCGCTGTTATATCACAAGCCAGAACCACGGCTACGCGGTGCGGGGAGAAACGCTTCCCAGAGGATGGGAGCCCTGGTTTGTCAACGCCAACGACGGCACCATAGAAGGAATACGCTCGAAGAAGGGCCCCTTCTCCGCCGTGCAGTTTCACCCCGAAGGCTGCCCCGGCCCGCGCGATACGGAATTCCTCATCGACCTTTTCATTAAACAGGTGAAGGAAGGAACAAACAAAAACCATGAGTAACAGGGAAAAAGTAAAAAAGGTAATCGTCCTCGGTTCGGGCGGCCTTAAAATAGGACAGGCCGGCGAATTCGACTATTCGGGATCACAGGCGCTCAAGGCGCTGCGGGAAGAAGGGATCAAAACCGTACTGGTAAACCCCAACATCGCCACCATACAGACAAGTGAAGGCATGGCCGACGCAACCTACTTTCTCCCTGTAACTCCTGAATATGTAAAGCAGGTAATCGAAAAGGAAAGGCCCGACGGGATCTTCCTTTCCTTCGGCGGGCAGACCGCCCTTAACTGCGGGGTCGCGCTGGAACGGGACGGGACCCTCTACAAGTACGGCGTGCGGGTTTTGGGAACCCAGGTCAGGGCCATTGAAGACACGGAGGACAGGGAACGCTTTGTAAAACGCCTTGGGGAAATCGGGGCGCTTGTTCCCCGCAGTACGGCTGTGGGGGGAAAGGACGGCGCCGAAGCGGCCGTAAAAACGGCGGTGGAAGCGGCGGAGCGCATCGGGTACCCTGTAATGATACGGGCCGCCTACGCGCTGGGCGGTTCGGGATCGGGGATATGCCGCAATGAAAAGGAACTTGTCCGCCGCTGTGACCGCATCTTCGCGCGTTCAAGCGAAACGGGAGAATCGCCACAGGTTTTAATTGAGGAATGGCTCGGGGGCTGGAAGGAAATCGAATACGAAGTAGTCCGGGACTCCGACGACAACTGCATCACCGTCTGCAACATGGAGAACTTCGATCCGCTGGGCATACACACGGGCGAAAGCATCGTGGTAGCCCCTTCCCAAACCCTCACCGATTCGGAATACCACAAACTGCGCCGCATTGCCATAGAGGTAATACGGCATCTGGGCATCGTGGGTGAATGCAACATACAGTACGCGCTGGACCCCGCGTCGGAAGACTACCGCATCATCGAGGTGAACGCCCGGCTTTCGCGCAGTTCCGCCCTTGCCTCCAAGGCGACAGGGTACCCGCTGGCCTTTGTCGCGGCGAAACTCGCGCTGGGTTATTCGCTTGCCGGCATAGAGAACCGCATTACACGGGCGACAAAATCCTGTTTTGAACCGGCCCTTGATTACATCGTGGTCAAGGTTCCCCGCTGGGATCTTTCCAAATTCAAAAACGTGGATCTCAGGATAGGCTCCGAAATGAAATCGGTCGGGGAAGTAATGTCCATAGGCCGCGGTTTCGAGGAAGCGCTGCAGAAGGCGCTTCGCATGACAGGCACAGGCGCGCCGGGACTTGCCGGAGGCGATTCCCTCTGCGGCGCGGGAAGCGGCCGCGGTTTCGGCGGAAAGGAAGGGGCGGCAAACATACGCGACGCGCTTGCGCGGCCGACCGACAGGCGCGTCTTTGTGATATACCGGGCCCTTGCCGAGGGGTGGACCGTTGACCGCATACACAGGCTTACGGGCATAGACAAATGGTTCCTCCATAAAATGGCAAACGTCCTTTCGTGCGAACAGGATCTCGTCGCGGCAAAGGAAAAGCCTGTCCTGGACAGGGAACTTCTTGCGCGCGCAAAGCGCCTGGGATTTTCCGACGGGCGCATAGGGGAACTGGCCGGGGCGGACGAGGCCGGGATACGTTCCCTCCGCGAAGAGTACCGCATACGGCCCAGCGTCAAACAGATAGACACGCTGGCGGCGGAGTACCCGGCAAAAACAAACTACCTTTACATGACCTACGGGACAGGCGGCGCGGTAAACGACGACGTTGCCCCGGCGGCGCGGGGGGTCATGGTGCTCGGATCGGGGGCGTACCGCATAGGAAGCAGCGTGGAATTCGACTGGTGCTGCGTAAACGCCGCGGAAACGGCGCACGCGCTGGGCCGCTATTCCATCATGGTGAACTGCAATCCCGAAACGGTCTCCACCGATTACGACATGTGCGACAGGCTTTACTTTGAGGAACTAACGCTGGAACGCATACTCGACATATGGGAAAGGGAAAGGCCCGGCGGGATCATCCTTTCCATGGGCGGGCAGATCCCCAACAACCTGGCGACAAAACTCTACGCGGCGGGAACGGTGATCTACGGCACCAGCCCCGAATCCATAGACATGGCGGAAGACCGCAACAAATTTTCAGGCCTCCTTGACAGCCTGGGGATAGAGCAGCCCGAATGGAAGGAACTGACCGATCTTGCCTCGGCAAAACAGTTCGCCGCCCGCGCGGGTTACCCGGTGCTGATACGGCCGAGCTATGTCCTTTCGGGCGCCGCGATGAACATTGCCTGGGACGACGCGAGCCTTGAAAAATCCTTAAGCCTCGCGGCGGACGTTTCCCCCGAACATCCGGTGGTCATTTCCAAGTTCATTGAAAATTCCAAAGAGATAGAAATAGACGCGGTGGCAAAACGCGGCGACATCATCTTTCACGCAATCACCGAGCACATAGAAAACGCCGGCGTCCATTCGGGCGACGCGACGGTGGTGCTTCCCGCGCAGCGGCTCTACATAGAAACGGTCCGGAAAATACGGCGCCTGAGCGAACGGATAGCCCGCGCGCTTGACATCACAGGACCCTTCAACATACAGTTCCTTGCCCAGCGCAACCGGGTGCGCGTCATCGAATGCAATCTCCGCGCGTCAAGGAGTTTTCCCTTCTGCTCAAAGATAAGCCGCGTAAACATGATAGATCTCGCGGTGCGGGCCATGCTGGACGAAAAGGTTGAAAAGCCCCCCGTGTCCGCCCTTGACCTCGAGTGGGTGGGAGTAAAGGCGGCGCAGTTCAGCTTTTCGCGGCTTCACGGCGCGGACCCCGTAAGCGGCGTCGAGATGGCGTCAACAGGAGAAGTGGGCTGCATAGGATCGGAACTTTCCGACGCCTTTCTTAAATCGCTCCTTTCGGTAGGCTACAGGCTTCCCAAAAAATCCATACTTCTTTCCACAGGCCCCATGGAAGACAAACTTGACTTTCTTGACTCCGCCCGCAGTCTCGTGGAAATGGGATACGAACTGTGCGGATCGCGCGGAACGGCGAAGTTCCTTTCGGCCAACGGCGTGCCTGTCCGCGTCCTCAACTGGCCGCT
>JAISEB010000277.1 GCA_031264395.1 Treponema sp.
CGCTGGCGGGAGGAACGGCAAAATGGCCTGTCACGAGTACCCATAAAGGGGAAGAAAGACAGAGCCCCGCCCGCAGACGGGCCGGCGCTTATGGGACCCTCTAAAAACTTCAGTTTTTAGAAGCATCTTTAGCCGGAAGAAATTATAACCGCGGAGGACGGGCAATGCGCAGAGCGCATTGCCTGAGAGTTTGCGAACCTTTGGTTCGACGGAGGGAAGAAAAAATTTGTTCCGAAAACTCCACAAGCCAATCCCGCAGGGATTGGCTCAAACTCCGTGCAACTCCGCGGTTTTTCTTCTCTTTTTTTTTCAACTTCTTCGACCTCGCGGTAAATTTCTTCTTCAAAACATGCTGCCTTAAGGGAAATTTTGACACTGAAAAAGTAAACGCCAATGCCCTGGCGCGCCTGAAAGAGGCAAGTTGCATGGACGGCATGTCTTGTTTTGTGGTATATTTAAAGTATGACTATTGAACAAATTGTCGACATTCCTGCGGACAGGAAAATAATCGTGGAATTGCCTCCGACTATTCCCACCGGAGCGGCGCGGCTTAAACTTTCTGTCTTTCACGACAAGAGGGCCGCCGAAAAACCGGTAAAAATGTCCCGGCAAATGCGCAAACTCCTGACACTGTACGGGTGTCTTAGGGACGATCCGGTCTTTGAAGGCGATCCTGTAGAAATTCAGCGGAAAATGCGGGTCGAATGGGACAGGCCCCGGGACCCAAATGTCTAAACCCAAATATGTGCTGGACAGTAATGTGTTCATAAGTTTTGTAAAAGGACTTTTAGGAACAACGCCCGCTGCCGCATTGCCGGTTGACGGCAAAATATTTATAAGCGTTATTACCCGCATCGAAACTCTTGCATACCCGCAGATATCGGCAAAAGAAGAAGAAAAAATACTCGCTGTTTTACGCCATATACCCGTCGTCCCCCTTACAAGAAGAGTCGAAAAGAATGCTATCATTTTCAGGAAAAAAACAAAAATGAAGCTGCCCGACTGTATCGTTGCCGCTACTGCCATTACCCTGGACGCTGTCCTTCTTTCAAATGATTCCGGTCTTCTCAATGTTAAATGGCCGGGGCTTGTAGTCAAAAGGGTATAGTCCCGCCGTCCCGCTTAAGCCCTTGGTTGGTTCTTTGTTAACCTGTCTCAACGACCAATGGAAATGTCACATCAGGCGGCTTGGGACATCGGCTGTTTGACATCCTTATTTGGCAGTAGTTTCCTGATCTTGAGCGGTCCATCATTCCACCGGATGCTTATCGTTCCACTCGATTTTTTTCACCGTAATCTGCCGCTCAGGGCCGTGCGCCTGTCAATACGGGATGACTTTTTCTTCTCCCTTCATGACAAACTCATGAAGAACAACAGTATCGCCCGCAAGAGAGCGGCTTACTTCATCGGGTTGAACGCCGCCCGCCGAGAGGGTGAACGAACCCGGCTCCAGAACACAGCGGCCGTCTTCGCGGATGACGGCAAGCTGCCGGGCCTCAATGGTCATGGGTATATCCTTTTCCTCGCCGGGCCGCAGGGTAACGCGCCTGAAAGAGGCAAGCTGCCGGAGGGGAACCTGCACGCTTGCATCGTTGTCCGTGATATACGCCTGCACAACCGTATCACCCTCTTTTTGGCCGGTGTTCTTCACCTTCACCACAAAGGAAAAATCATCGCCTGAGTTTATTTCCGCCGGGGCGTTTGTAAACGCGTAACTGAAACTGGTATATGACAATCCAAAGCCAAAGGGAAAAAGAACATTGTCTTTCATATAACGGTAAGTCCGGCCTTCCATATTGTAATCCATTATAGGGGGAAGTTTTGTTTCATCACGGACTACGGTGTAGGGCAGCCGGCCGCCGGGATTCGCCTCGCCAAGAAGCAGATTTGCCGCGGCTTTTCCGGCCTCTTCGCCAGGGTAGAAGAGTTCAAGAATGGCGTTGACTTTTGAGACATGATCGGTAATGGTTACCGGGCCGCCATTGACAAGCAGAAGCACAACAGGTTTACCTGTTTTTGATACCGCATCCAGAAGTTCTTCCTGTCTTCCGGGAAGGCGGATAGACGGACGGTCAGCCTGTCCCGCGCCTTCTTCGCCTTCAAGATCGGCGGTAAACCCGAGACAGAGTATAACCACATCACTCTTTTTCGCGTACATCACCGCTTCAGGTATGTAGTCGGGCTCAAAAGGGCCGTCAGGAAATATCTCAAGCATTTTTTCAATTTCTTTCGACTTGGCAGGATCTTTGTCCTGGGATTTGTCGACGACCCGCCTTGTAAGCCTGCACCCTTGAGAATAATACACCCGCGCCGTATCACTAAACCTGCCGGAGATACCATCGAGAATTGTGGAATAAACGGAAGGAGTACCGGTATAATTACCAAGCAGCGCCGTCAAACTTGACGCGTTGGGGCCTATGACCGCTATTTTTTTGACGGCTTCTTTTTTAAGCGGCAGTATGCCGTCATTCTTCAAAAGCACGGCGCTTTTTTCCGCCGCTTTAAGGGCAAGAGAGCGGTGTTTTTCACAGTCTACTATATCACCTGAAAGTTTGTTGTACGGCACATCCCCGGCAGGATCAAACATGCCGAGTTTTATGCGCGCGGAAAGCATGTGAATAACCGCCCTGTCAATGTCCTTTTCATCGACAAGGCCGCGCCGCACGGCTTCCGGCAGATGCTCATAGCAGAAGCCCCCCTCTGAATCGCATCCGGCATTGATGGCTTTTGCCGCCGATTCTACAATATCCCCCGTTGATTTATGGTGCAGATGAAAGTCATGAATGGCAAAACTGTCGCTAACCGTATATCCTGTAAAACCAAGTTCATCCCTCAGAATATCTTTAAGAAAATATTTATTGGCACAGCAGGGTTCCCCGTTTACACGGTTATAAGCGCCCATAACACAGGCAACATTTGCCTTCCGTATACATTCCGCGAAAGCATAGAGATACGTTTCCCGGATTTGTTTCTGGCTCACTTTTATATCCATCTCGTGCCGCAGGTTCTCGGGTCCCGAGTGGACCATGTAATGCTTTACATTGGCGTCGCATTTGCGGTATTCAGGATCATTGCCCTGAAGCCCCCTGATAAACGCTATCGCCGTCCGGGCCGTCAAATAGGGGTCCTCGCCGAAAGTTTCGTGGCCCCTGCCCCAGCGGGGGTCACGGAAAATATTGATGTTCGGCGCATACAGGGTAATGCCTTTCCAAATCCGGCCGTCCGCGTTAACGCTCTTGTAATCGTTATATTTGGCCCGTACTTCGTCGCTTGTCACACCGGCAATTTCATTAACCAGATCGGTATCAAACATGGCGCCCATGCCTATAGCCTGCGGGAAAACCGTTGCCGTTCCCGAATTGGCCAAACCATGGGCCGCCTCATTCCACCAGTGATACGCCGGTATGTCAAGACGCGGAATGGCCGCGCTTCCGTAAAGAAGCTGGGACGCCTTTTCTTCCAGCGTCATTTCGGCCACCGCACCGGCCGCCCGCTCCTCGGCGGAAAGGGATGTGTCAAAAAGTTTGCTCATTATAATGCCTCTTTACCCTTTCAGGGCCCCTATTGTCATACCTTCAATGATCTGTTTATTAAACGCGATATAGATCATTATGGTAGGAATAATGGTTATGATAACGGCGGCGAAAATACCGGTAAAATCCGTCGTAAACTGGCCCTTGAAACCGGTCATTCCTATGGGCAGGGTCATTTTGGAACGGGATCTGATTAAAACCAGCGCGTAATTCAGCTCGTTCCACATGCCGAGAAAATTATAAATCGCCACGGTCGCGATACACGGCTTGCACATGGGAAGCGTAATGCGGAGAAACATACCCTTTATGGTTGAGCCATCAATAACGGCGGCTTCTTCCAGTTCTCTGGGAAAGGTTTTGAAAAAACCGGTAAAAATCATAACGGCAATGGGCAGAGAAAACGCGGTATAAGGGATAATAAGAGAATAAAGCGAATTGGTAAGACGAATTCTGCTGAACATTAAAAAGATCGGAATGAGGGTCGCGTGAACGGGGATCATCATCCCGACGGTAAATACCAAAAATACCGCGGTCGACAGTTTGAATTTAAGCCTTGTAATGGCAAAAGAAACGGTGGTTGACAGCAGAAGCGAAAAAAACAGGGAAGTAATACTGACAATAACAGAGTTGAAAAAATAAATATTAATGCTGGCGGTAGTCCACGCGTTTGCATAGTTTTCAGGATGCCATTCCTTCGGTATTCCCCAGGGACTGGTAAACAGTTCGGTATTTGCTTTAAACGAATTCAACAACACCCACAGCAGGGGATACAAGGTTACAAAGGCAGTTGCAATGAGCACCGCGTATTTTAAAACGGACACCGTTTTGTTGCTTTTCAATACTTTGTACTTCCTTTATACTATATTGGATTCGGCTTTTTTAAACGCCGTATTGATTATCCATGTAGCGGCAAGGCACAGGATTATCAGAATAACAGCCATTGAACTGCCGTATCCGAACTGCATGCCCTGGAAAGATCTGAAATAGAGATGGGTCGCGACTACCTCGGTTGCGTGGTTCGGTCCGCCTGAAGTCATGGCGTAAATCAGATCAAAGGTCCTCAGCGAACCTGTAACAATAAGAACAAAGTCAACCTTCATGATCGGGGCTATCAGGGGAAGCGTTATTTTCCAGAAATTCAAAAAAGGATTCGCCCCGTCAATGGAAGCCGCCTCAATTATTTCAGTGGAAATATTCTGCATGGCCGTAAGATAAATTATCATGTGATACCCAAAGAACTGCCAGGCTATCGCCATGACTACCCACATTAACGCGGTTTGGGGGTCTCCGAGCCATGTACGTGTCAGGCTGTCAAGCCCGGCAAACCGGAGCAGATTGTTGATGATCCCGAATTGGGGGTGCAAAATAAAGGACCACATGAGCGCCGCAGCCACGCTGGATATCATATTGGGAATAAAAAAAGCGGTCTTGAAAAAACCCTGTCCGCGGAACTGTTTTCTGAGCATATATCCAAAAAAGACCGCCAGAGGCGCCTGGGTCACAAGGCAGCCTATGGTAAGCAAGAGCGTGTTTTTTACCGCCTGAAGAAAAGTATCGTCCATGGTAAACAGGCGCGTATAATTTCCGAAGGCCAAAAATTTTTGAGGACCGCCAACGCCCCAGTTAAAAAAACTGATCAGGACGGTAAAAAAGAGAGGAAAGGCCACAATAAGAACAAAGAAAAGAAGCCCGGGCAATACAAACAGAAGAATGGTTTTTTTATCTCTTAAAAGTTTTTCCACCGGTATTTCCCGAAAAGGAGCCGTCCGGAAATATTTCCCGGACGGCTCCCGGCAACAGCATAAACAAACGGTTATCTAAGCGGGGTGTAATTCTGTTTGTAGAACTGGTCGAATCTTTCAAAGGCGGTCTTGGGATCGTTACCGGACATAACACCCTGGACAACGTTGTTGTACTCGACGCCTACGACAGGACCAAACTGGAGGTCATAATAAAGCTGTACACTGGGCCCCTCGCTGATAAGTTCGAACACCCGTTTTGTATACGGATGCATCTTGCTGGTATCAACCAGATTGGCCTTGAAGGGCGGAATCAGGCCCTTCTCAATGCATTTCTGCACCCATTCTGTTGTATAAAAACCTTTCACAAAGGCGATTGCCGCATCAGACTGCTTTGTTGACGCAGACAGTATTATGTTTTGGCTGGTCTGGCCCAAGAGAGCTTTGGAATTACCCCTTCCGTTGGGATACAGAGGATGGGGCTGCACTACAATATCGTCCTTTACCTTGCTGTCATCCCTCAATATACTGCTTACGAGCCATCCGCCGTTTATGATAATCGCGGCGTTCCCGGCGATAAAGTTGTTAATGGATTCATCCATATTGAAGGCATTAAACCCGTTGGGGAGATAAGGGAGCATTTCTTTCATGCTGTTCATGGCGTCGATGAAAACAGGATTGGTCCAGCTGCCCCTGCCGGCCATTATTTCGGGAATCACATTGCTGCCGCCAAGGCGGTCAACCACCATTTCACTGTAGGAAGCCATGGGCCAGGCGTCTTTGTTGCCGAATTCGATGGGGACCAGATTGGGATCGGCGGCCTTGAGTCTTTTGGCAACTTCGATGTAATCATTGTAGTTGAGGGGAACCGGAATGCCGTACTTGTCCAGTATTTTTTTGTTGATAAAAGAAAAATCGGCGGTAACCTTGTGGGGGAATCCGTAGATCTTTCCGTCAGGATAGGTAAGAGCCTTTATCGCGTATTCGCTGAACTGCGCCTTGAAGGCGGGATCATTGTTAAAGGCTGCCGATACATCCAGCAGCTTTTTTGTTTCGTAATACGAGCGGAGATAATCGCCCGCCCACGAGTCAAAAATATCAGGCTCTTCCCCGGCGGCCATGCGGGTCGGCAGCGTAATCTTGCTCTGCTCGCTGTGAATCCATTCGGGGACGATGGTTATGTTGTCTTTATTGGTGGCGTTGAACTGGTCAATATACTCTTTCATGATAGAAGCCCAGCCTCCACCATCGTCGCTCCAGGTCATGTAAGTTACCTCTTTCTTTGCCCCCGAAGACCCCTGATCGCCTTTGGCAAACAGAGAAACACCGGCTATCGCGATCAGCAGAACCGCAATGCCCACGATTTTTATAGATCTGTTCATTTCTTCACTCCTTCCAAAAAATAAACCATCCTTCAACGAGGATGAATTTTCAACGGCGCCAGGAATTAAACCTATAGGCTTCGCCTGATAACAAATCACTTTAATCCTGTGATCGCCTTGATGTACGAAATAGCGGCCTTACGCGCACACATACGCCCCGTCCACAATGATGTCGCTTCCCGATGTATACCCCGAGCTGTCCGCGGCAAGGTACAAAACCGCGCCTATAAGCTCTTCGGGTTTGCCCATGCGGTGAAACGGGATAAGGGGCATCCAGGCGTCCCTGAGTTCCTGCGGCGTGTCGACACTCATGGGAGTGGCGATGTAGCCGGGGGAAAGGCTGTTGACCCGTATGCCGTGAGGCGCCCATTCAACGGCAAGGGAGCGCGTCATGTGTATGATGCCGGCCTTGGACGCGTTGTACGACGCCTGCCACTGGGGCACGTTTACAACGGAACCTGACATGGAGGCCATGTTGATGATGCTTCCCTTTATTTTCCGCTCAATCATGACGCGGCCGGCGGCCCGCGCCACGATGTATTCGCCTGTGAGGTTTATGTCCAGCACCTCGCGCCATTCGTCTATACCGGCCTCAAGGGTGTCCTTGTGTATGCAGATACCCGCGTTGTTAAACACGATGTCAAGGGAGTGTGAACGGGACAGTACCCCGGCCAGCGCCGCGTCGACGGCTTTTTCGCTGGTAACATCGGCAATGAGGCTGTAGGCGCTGCCGCCTTCGGCCTGTATTTTTTTGACGGTCTCATCCGCCCCTGTACGGGAAACAATGGCGACTTCCGCCCCGGCTTTGGCAAGGCCCGCCGCGATGACCTGGCCTATGCCCCGGCCGCCGCCTGTAACGAGGGCAACCTTGCCCTTCAAACCAAACAATTCATCCACATAGCTCATTGCCGCTCCCCGTCATACAGGTGGTTTATATCATAAGTTTATATAAACTTATTTAGAAAGATTGTAACTGCGATCCACAATAATGTCAACATATTTTTCCCCTGAAGCATAAAAAGGCACTTGTTAAACAGGATACTAAGGATGTCCGGGTAAAACACGATAATTTCTTATCAGCTATTGAAATACTTAATAAAGTAGTTTATATAAATAATGGAGTTTGTTCCAAAATCCGGTTGCTTTTGGAACAGCCTCAATAAATTTGTTCAAAAACCCGGTTTTGCGGAGAAAAAAATGATCAGCCGCGCGCAGGTTCCCATTGAAAACAAACAAACAACCCGTAACCGCATCTACCAGCTTGTGTACCAGAAAGGACGGATTTCCAAGCCGGAGATCGCCAGTCAGCTGGGGATAAGCCTGCCGACGGCCATACAGAATGTCAAAAACCTGCGGGCCGACGGGCTTCTTAAGGAAGGAGAGGTCCTTGATTCAACAGGGGGGCGCAAGGCGGTGTCCGTTGTCTGCGAAAAAAACGCGAAATTCGCCATTGGAACGGACATAACCCGCAACCATGTCAGCATAGTCCTTATCAACCTTGCGACCGAAATTATCGAAAGCACCCGTTTCGAGATACCCTATGAAAATACGCAGGCCTATTATCAGGAAGTGGTAAACTGTATCGGGGAGCTTGTCGCCGTTTCGGGGATCAAGACTGAACACATACTGGGGGCGGGGTTTTCCGTTCCGGGGGTTCTTACCAGGGACGGGCAGATGATCATTTACTCCCACGTTCTGCAGGTTTCGGCCCTGCCCTGTTCCACTATCAGCCGGGGGCTCGGCTTTCCTTCTGTACTGTGCAACGACGCCAACGCGGCGGGTTTCGCGGAGATGTGGAAGCACAAATACCGTACCGACGCCGTCTTCCTTTCCTTGAGCGATACGGTCGGGGGGGCCATACTTCTTCACAATGAACTTTACCTGGGGGAAAACCAGCGGGGCGGGGAATTCGGCCACATGACACTGGTACAGGACGGGCTTCCCTGTTACTGCGGGCAAAAGGGGTGCATGGACGCCTATTGTTCGGCGCTGGTACTTTCCCGTCATACAGGCGGCAGCCTGGAACTTTTTTTCAAAAAACTTGCCGAAGGGGACAAGGCGATTCTTGCCGTATGGGAACAGTACCTTTCCTTTCTTACCATGGCGGTGAACAACCTCCTTGTTTCCTTTGACTGCAGCCTGATTCTGGGAGGTTATCTGGGAGAGTACCTCGAGGGATATATAGACGACCTCCGCAAGTCGACGATGAAAATATCGACTTTCACAGGCAACGAGGACTACATTACCGCCTGCAGCTACAGGAAGGAAGCCGCCGCGGTGGGGGCGGCGCTTTTCTTTGTCCGGCCTTTTATCAAGCAGCTGTAGGATATATACTGGACATGGCTTTAGCCCTGTAAAATCGTATTTTTAGGCGGGAGTGTTATTTTGACCAGAAAAACGGAGAACGCGGGCATCATCAACGCCGGCGCGTGCAGAAAGTGCCTGCAGTCCATACCGGTGGATTCCATGATCCGCTTCGCCAAACTTGTACATCCGGGATACAGCATCTACCGCCGCCTTGGCCTTACCGAGGGAATGCCTGTGTCAAACCAGAACGCGGCGGAACGCATCGTGGCGGACATGATACAGGACGGTTTCTACATCGACTTTGTGGAAGCGCTGGTACGCGCCGACGCCGAAGGCTACATGGGCCGGCGCTACGCCCTCCGGGGGCTTAACGACGTGGTCTCCGGGGTTATTCAGGCCGGTTACAGCTACGACAAGGTGTCGGGCCGGTTTTTCGAAAATCAGCGCGAGCGCGTCACGGAAAACTGGGGCCGCCTGCAGGAAGGGGACGAACGGCGCATGACGGTGCTTCGCCTTGATATTGCGGGCAACTCGCTTCTTGTAAGAAAAAATTCACGGGAAAAAATAAACCGGGCCTACAGGGATCTCAGGGCCATTGTCGAAAGGGCCGTTACAAAACGGCTGGGGCGGCTTTGGTCCTGGGAAGGCGACGGGGCGCTGGGGGTCTTTATGTTCGGGACCATAGAGCAAATGGCCGTTTACGCCGGCATGGAGATCCTGCACGAACTGTTCTTTTACAACAGGCTGGAGAACCCGCTGGAAAGCCCCATCGCCGTAAGGACTGCCGTTCACATAGGAGACGTCCGCTATTCACACAACCCGGTTGAACGGCTCAAAAACGAAACCATAAGGCAGGTGGTCGAACTGGAATCGCGGGCGGCCGCGTCCGATTCCATGGCGGTTTCCTTCAACCTTTTCATGTCCATAGATCAGGGCATTACGGATCTGTTTACGCGGGAAAAGTCGCAGGGGGGAATCAAGTTCCGCCTTTACAGCGTCGGGGCGGAGCCATGAATTTTATTTTTACCTTTAGAAAAAATCCGGGCGGGCTTTTGTCTGATAAAAAAGCCTCGGCGCTTTTTCAGATCCTCCCCGCCGAATCGCTGGGGAAGCACTCCCCTTCCGCCTGCGATATGAGCTATCTGGACATTTCAGGTCTTGGCCCGGCCGAAATCAAAAAAGCCGCCGCCCTCCTTAAAAAAAGATGCGCCGCTTCCCCCTGGGGGATCTTTGATCCCAGGGGAACGCATGAAGATCCCGCGTCTTTCTTTTTTGAAGGCGCCTCGGATTATCTGGGAAAAACGGCGTCCGCGGGCCTTTCCAAAAAGCGGCTCAACGCCGCCGCTTCCTGGCGCGGGGCTGCCGGCGGGGCCTTTCCGGACGGCGGGACGGCTCCTTCCCGGACGGGGGCCGCAAAGGCCCCCTCACTTCCGCCGAAAAAATCCGCGAAACTTTCTCCGGGAAAATTTGAAGGATGGAAAAGCATCAGGACCGGAACGGTTGCCCCTTTCCTTTTTCTGTACATCGCCCTTTCAACAAAGAGAAGCGACAATCTCAGATCGCGCCTTGGCGAAAAGGCCTTTACCCTGATCCGCGGCCGCCTGCGGGAATTGCTTCAGCAGCGGCTCGCCGGCGCTTCGGCCCTCCTCTGGATGGAAAGCGAATCGAACTTCCTCTTTCTGGTTCCCCCCTACGCGGCCCCGGCAAGGGCCGCCCTCACGGCGGGCCTCAAACTCGTCCTTGCCGCCCCCCTTGCCGGCATTGAAAACCTCGGCCTTTCGGAGCCGGTGGATTTTACCGCCGCCCTGCATTACGGAAAGACCGCCTTTCAGGCGCCGGGCAAAACCGGGACCGT
>JAISEB010000352.1 GCA_031264395.1 Treponema sp.
TACCTGACGGACGCCGAAAAAGCCAAAATACTGGAAGTAAAACGGGCTTTTCCCCTGATCCTGCTGCAAAACCGCATTGCCGGCCCAACGGGCCTTATTTTTGAATATTCCAGAATTTATTTCCGGGGCGATAAAATCACCATTCGTCTTGAATACGATGTCAAGGAATGAGGGCTAAAAAACCGTGCCTGGCACCAGCCGCACGGTATCTAAAAAAACGTGCCTGGCACCAGCTGCCGGCATTCCAGATAGTAACGCTTTTCGAGGCTTTCCCCCATGGAAAAACTCTTGCGGGGCAGAGGGCCGGTACGGGCCACGCTTTCAAAGAAGCCGTTCTTTTTTACCGGGGGGAGCAGTATGCCCGTACTGTTTGTCCCGGTTAAACGGAACAGCTCTTCTTCGCCGTGAATGTAATCAAGTAAAGGCGGGTTGTCACGATTCGCCCTTTCCTTTACAAAACGGTCAAGCAGGGGCTGGAGGCTTACCGCGGCAAGGCCCGGGGCCGTGTTTTCAACAAGGACAAAACGGCCGCCGCCCAGAAGCCCCAGCCTGTTTCCCCGTGCGCCGGGATCGCTTGCAAGGCGGGAAAGTTCCTTTGCCCCGGCAAGTTCCCGGCGGGAAAAACCGGGCAGTTCCGCAAGCAGCGCCAGCAGTTCGTCAAGACGGGCGTTGAAAACGATACGGTGAATGGGCTCAAAGCGCACCGCCGGATCGTGCAGATTTTCAATTTCCACAAGGGCCCGCCGCGCGGGATGATCCGGAAAACGCCCTTCTGTTGCGCCGGCGCCGGAATTCTCCGGCAGGTTTTTTTTGCATTCTTCCCAGATCTCCTTTGCCGCGGCAAGGGAATGGTTCCCGTCCCCGGCCGCGTAGAGAAAAGGCGCCCCGCCTGAGTCCGCCGGGCCGTAGCGGGTCAGGCTGCGTTCCGCCAGATACGCAAGGGAACGGGCCAGGAAGGCCGTGTCTTTTTCCCCGTCAAGAAACCAGCCTGAAATGTCGCCGCCGCCCAGCATAAGGGACGTTTCGTAGGCCGGCGCGGACCGTTTGGCGCGTTCGGCAAGGCCGGGGAGGAGGAGGTCCTCTTCATCATCAATAAGGACAATAATATGGGGAATTTCAAGGGGCGCGCCGCGCCGTATCTCCATGCGGACGGGGAGCCTTTCGGGAACAGTCCCCTCGGTGGCGCGGATCATGGAGCGGGCTTCGGGCCTGAAATCGTACTGTTCAAGATCCAGGGCGGCAAGGAGGCCGCGCCGTTTTTTGCTGTAAGGGGTGTTCCGCTCCAGATAGACGCAGGCCCGCCGGGGCGGAGCGAAGATCCCTTCTTCAAGGTATTTTTTCATGTTGCCGTGTATGGCCCCGATCCTGGCGGAACAGCGGTCTTCAAGGTAAATCTCGGGCAGAACAAGATCCAGCGCGGAAGGAGCGCCGCTTCTTTCTTTATCCGCCTTTTCCCAGTAAGAACGGTCCTGGGTGTACTGATCGCAGGCAATGACGGCCCATTTCGCAAGATCGACGCCGGGCCGGGGCAAAAGTACGCCGGGAACGGCAAGGCCCAGATCTTCAAGCGGCGGTAATTCCATGGCTGTATACTCCGGGAATACTGTACCACGGGCCGGCCGTTCTTGACAAAGGGCGGCGGGGGAATAATAGTTTTAGGAGACTATTTTCATATCTGGCTGGGGCGGTGGCCAAAAAGGCTTAGGAGTTTTGTCCGTGCAGGTGCAGCGTCCTTCATTTATACAGGAACAGCGGCTCAGAATGAATCCCCAAGTCTATCAGTCTATCAAACTGATGGAGCTTCCCATTGTTGATTTGCGTGAAAAAATAAGCGAAGAAATTGAACGGAACCCCGCCCTTGAGGCGCTGGAAGATCCCTCCACCGTTTCCCTTGACGCCGCGGTGAGCCCCGAAAAAAAAGAAGAAGACGACTATTTTGAAGTTACTTCCGATTCGGGTTTTATCCGGCGGGGCGGCGAAGAGGCGTCCGACGAAAAGCGCCGTTTTATTGAAGGGGCGCTTTCCCGGCCGGAGACCCTTCAGGAACACCTGCTCAGGCAGCTTAGGCTTGAACCTGTTGACGATGAACTGCGCAGAATATGCGAAATCCTGATTCAGAACCTCGACGAAGACGGTTTTCACAAGGAGCCTGTAGACGCCCTTTTTGGGGAAGATTCCGGGTACGCCGGGATTTTGCCTGTGCGCCTTGAAGAGGCTGTTGAATTTGTCCGTTCCCTTGATCCCCAGGGTTGCTGTACCAGGGATTACGCCGAATCGCTGCGGGTACAGGCCGGGCTGCTTTCCGGCGCGCCCGAGGGGCTTGCAGAGGCCCTTGATCATCTGGAACTTCTGGAGCGTGAAAAATTTGCCGCGGCGGCAAAGAAGATGAACCTCGGCGAGGAGGAAGTCCGGGAACTTTATGAATGGATAAGGGAACTTTCGCCTTTTCCCGGTAGGCGTTTTGCCTCCGTTTCCGCCGATGTGCGTTTTGTGGTGCCCGATGTTCAGGTAATGAAGAAGGAAGGGGAATTTGTCATTGTCCTAAATGAAGAGGAAATTCCCGTGCTGGGCATTAATCCCTTCTTCATGAAGCTGGCGGGAAAATCCCGCGCCGCCGGAATGAGCGGCCGGGAAGACAGGCAAGCCCGCGATTTTGTCAGGGAAAACATCAAGGAGGCCCGCTGGTTCATACAGTCCATTAACCAGCGGAACCATACGCTGCTGCGGGTGACACGGGCAATCGTCGAATTCCAGCGCCCGTTTTTTGTCGACGGCCCGAAACACCTTGCCCCCCTAACCCAGGGGGATATAGCAAGGGAGCTGGGACTTCATGAGACGACGGTGTCCCGCACCGCCAACGGTAAATACATGCAGACCGAATGGGGGATCTTTGAGCTCCGCCATTTTTTTACCAATTCGATAAGCGGAACCGGATCGGCAGGATCGCGGTATTCCAAAGAGGGGGTAAAGGAGATAATAAAGGAAATGATAAACACCGAAGGCCGCCGTTTTTCCGATAAGGAAATAGCTGTTCAGCTTGCCCAGCGGGGCATTCCCCTGGCGCGGCGTACTGTTGCAAAGTACCGGAACGAGCTTGATTTGGGTTCATCGCATACCAGATAGGACGTTCGATTCGGCGAATTTGAGCGTCCGGGAACCGCAGCGCCGGTTCCTCAAAACCGTACAAGGAGACTATCATGAATACCGAAGTGAAGGCTGTCCATTTTACCCTTAAGGACGATACCCGGGAATATCTTAACCGGAAGATCGCCCGCATTCACAATGCCGAGAACATGATCGTCGATCTTCTGATAACGCTCTCCAAAGACAGGGATTTTTCCGCCGAGGCAACGGTTAATTTCAGGTGGGGCCACTCCATTCATGTCAAGGAACACGACTTTGAACTGGACCCCGCCATTGACAAGCTCATGGACGTGCTTGAAGCGCGCATAATCAAAGAGAAGGAGAAGGTCAAGGAGAAGCGGTAAGGGGTCTAAAAAACCGCAAGACTTGTTTAGCAGCCAACCGGGTTGCTAAACAAGTCCAGCATCAAATTTCCTCAAAAAACCGGTCTATTTTTTTGCTTATGGCTTTACTGTCCGGCAATAGGTGTTTGTAGTCTTTGTTTAGTATAAAATATTGACGAAATGATCTAAATATAGTATCATATAAAATAAGGTGGCAAAAGATGATAAATCTAGTAAAAGATATTAAACCAATTTCCTATGTAAAGGCCCATACAGCCGATGTTTTCAAACAGATCGAGGAAAAGAACAATCCGGTGGTTATTACCCAAAATGGGGAAGCAAAGGCTGTTTTAATGAATGTAAACTATTATCAAAATATCATGG
>JAISEB010000011.1 GCA_031264395.1 Treponema sp.
ATGAATCCCAAAGAATGGTGGAAGGAAGCGGTGGTCTATCAGATTTACCCCCGCAGCTTTAAGGACAGCACCGGATCGGGCGTGGGCGATCTTGACGGCATCACGGAAAAACTCGATTATCTTGCGGAACTGGGTGTTGGCGTGATATGGCTTTCGCCGGTGTACGAATCGCCCAATGTGGACAACGGCTACGACATCAGCGATTACCTGTCCATCATGAAGGAATTCGGGACCATGGCCGATTTCGACCGCCTTCTTTCGGAAGCCCACAAGCGGAACATAAAAATCATCATGGATCTGGTGGTGAACCACACATCGGACCGGCATCCCTGGTTCATCGAATCCCGTTCATCCAGGGACAACCCCAAACGCGGCTGGTACATCTGGCGGGACGGGTACAAAGGCCCCGGCGGAAAGACGGGCGTTCCCAACAAACTGGAAAGCGTCTTTTCCGGCCCCGCCTGGGAGTACGATGAAAAAACCGGGCAGTATTACCTGCACCTGTTCGCCTCGGCGCAGCCCGATCTCAACTGGGCCAACCCCGATGTGCGGAACGCCGTGTTCGATATAATGAAATGGTGGCTTGACAAGGGCATAGACGGCTTCCGCATGGATGTCATCGACGCCATACACAAGCCCAAATCGGCGGCGGCGGTATCGGGCAAAGACGCGGAAACCTGCTTCGGCAGCCCGGGCGTCCACGGCTACCTCAAAGAGATGCGCCGGAAGGTGCTTGCCGGCCGCGACATCATGACCGTGGGGGAATGTTCAAGCGCCACCGTTAAAACCGCCCGGCTTTTCGCGGGAAGCGGCGGAAGCGAACTTAACATGGTGTTCCAGTTTGAACATATGTGGATAGATCACGACAAGCAGTTCGGCAAGTGGAGGCCCCTTCCCTACAAACTTTCCAGGCTGAAAGAGATCCTTTCGCGCTGGCAGACGGGCCTTTATAAAAAGGGATGGAACAGCCTTTACTGGGACAACCACGATCAGCCGAGGGCGGTATCCCGCTTCGGCGACGACTCAACAGAGGAAAACCGCGTGCGAAGCGCGAAAATGCTCGCCGCGTGCCTGCACATGATGCAGGGAACCCCCTACATTTATCAGGGTGAAGAACTGGGAATGACCAACATGCCCATAGCTTCCCTTGACGGGCTTAACGACGTCGAGATCTTCAACGCGTACCGGGAACTGGTGGAAGAAAAAAAACTGCTTACCCGCGACGAGATCATGACCGGCATAAGAAAACTGGGCCGGGACAATGCCCGCACTCCCATGCAATGGGACACATCGGCAAACGCGGGCTTTACCACAGGGAAACCCTGGATGAAGGTAAACCCGAACTATAAAACCATCAACGCCGCTTCCCAGATACACGATCCCGAATCGGTGTTCGGCTTTTACAAGCGCCTTATCCGCCTGCGCAGGGAATATCCCGTTATCGTATACGGCGATTACAAGCTGTTCCTGCCCGGCGACGAAAAGCTCTTTGTGTACCGCCGCCGCCATGAGGGGAAGACCCTCTTTGTGCTTTGCAATTTTTCGGGGGATACGGTCGCCGCTCCTGAAATCCCCGAATTCAAAAAGGCGGAAGAGGGTGGAAAACTGCTGATTGCCAATTACAACGAGGACGGGCCCCGAGGCAACATCCGGCCCTGGGAAACGCGGGTGTATCTGACGTAAAGCCGCGCGGCGCTCCGGGAAGGCGAATAACAGGCCGGGCTTTGCAGAGGCCCTAATACCTGAAGAGAAGCCCCACGTCCACCGCGTAGACCGAATCTATTCCGGGATCAAGCCCCAGTTCCCTGCCGTAAATGGAAAAGTCCAGCTTCATGAAGCTCAGATCGATGCCGAAGCCCGCCGCAGGGAGGGCGTCGGCTATACCGGCGCGGAGGCTGAATCTTTCCAGAATGACAAGCTCCGCCCCAAGGCTGACGTTAAGAATGGGGTTACGCGGAATGACGTCGAAAAGATTCAAAAAATCCCGGTAATCGGCCAAAATCAGAAATTTGGAAACATAGCGGTCAAGGAACGGAGTGCTGACGCGGTAGCTGAAACCCAGGCCAAGCCGGGAATCGACGGAGCCGTAGTAGCTGGGGCCAAGGGCGTTCCCGTTCCTGAAATCGTCATAGGAAGCGTAGGCGGTAACAAGGGCCGGTGAAAAGGCGTCGAAACAGGACAGCGCCGCGGTAAAAATTCCCCCGTAGGTGTATTTGACGCCAAGATCAAGCCCCATCCCAAGAAAGGTTTTAAAAAAAGCGGCGTTGTCAAATACAGAGCCGTCGAACACGAGCGAAGGCTTCAGATCCAGCGTGTTCCGGAAAAAACCCTTGCCCAAAAAACCGGCGTCAAGGACGTGTTTTTCCCTTTCCAGCGCCCTGAAAGAATAACCGGCCACAAAAAAGGCTTCCCCCGAAATATCAAGTGAAATCCCCGAGCTCACCGCCGCGTTGCCCGTGAAACGGTTAAAAACCCCAAGCCCCAGCCCCCGGCCAACCCATCCCAGGGCAAGGGGCCCCCCGGCGTCAATTCCCGCGCTCAGATCCAGATCTTTAAGGCTGCCCTTGTTAACCGCCAAATCAAGAATTTCAAAGACAGGCCCGTACATGCTCACGGTCAGTTCCGAAACACTGAATTGATCTTCCACCCCGACAAAGGAAGCGGGATTGGTAAAAAGCGAATAAAAATCATCGCCCAGCGCCGCGTGTATTCCCCCCATGCCGGAAAAACGGGCCTGGGGCATGACAAAGGGCGCCACGGTTTCACCGGGAAGAAAAGCGCCTTTAAGGACCAAGAGAACCATGAAAAACAGAGACCGCGTATTCCGGCTCACCATCATACTCCTTACGCCCCCCGGGAAACGTTCAATTGGACAGGTTCAAGTTGTCCAGGAAATCACCCATGATGCCAAGCGAGTCCCCTCCCCTGTCCATCGCCGCCTGCGCCAGCGCTTCCGCCAGGGGAGAGGCCCCGGGAGCCGCGTAGCCGTTTACATACGCGGCGATGTTCCCGCTCCGCGCGGCGTCGTCGGCAAAGAGCACCGTCGCGGCCATCGCGAGGTAATAGGGATCGGAAGCGCCGATAAAGGCGTCGAATTCGGAATTTCCCGGAACAAAAACGGCCGGCAGTATTTCCCTCAGCGCCCCGGCCGTTTGCGGAAGGTTCTTCAAGTCGGCTATAACAAGGTTGAACAGCCCCGCGGCGTTACCGGAGTTTACTTCGGTATTTTCGTCAATGTGATTCAGCACCGCCCTGGCCGGCGCGGCCGCGTTTACGGCGGCCCTGAGGGAGGCCGCCTGCAAAACGGTCTTCTCCGCGCCCAAGGCGGTGGCCGCCGATTCCCGTATCCGGTTCAAAATCGCAAGGGAAAGAGAGGGATCTCCGGCCGCGTCGTCGATAAGGCCGTTCACATTACCCGCGGTAACCGCCGGAACCAGCGACGCCGGGTCCCGCTGCGCCCATGAAGCAAGGGACGTGGAGAAAAACCCGGTACAGGAAGAAAACAGCGCCAGAACCGCCGCCGGTATGAGAACCCTGGTTTTTACAGGCAGCGCGTCCAAAATCCGGCGTTTAGCAGCCGCCACGCGTATTTTTTCTTTCATCATAGTATCTATCATACCTTCTTTACCGCCGTTCCGTCAAAACCTGTCATCCCGCATGTCTCGGGAAGTCCCGTAACACGGCAGAGAAGGGACGCGCCCGGCGCTTCCTTCTTCTCTTCAAAGGGAAGAACAAGCTTCAAATAATTATCGGACGTTACCCGCATAAAACGGGAATTTTTT
>JAISEB010000045.1 GCA_031264395.1 Treponema sp.
CTTCTTCTCATTTAATTGACCCTGGGAAAAGCCCGGACGCGCTTGACAAAAGCTTTTGAATATGCCTGAATGAAAGGGCCGCATGAAGCGGCTTTCTTCCCTGGGGATGAACTCCACGCATATTTTAACGCACGCCGCGAAAACCCGTCTTTACGGGATGTAGTGCGCCTGTCCTTTTGGGGGGAACGTATGACGCTTGATGAAAAATACCGGCGGCTTCTGGATCTGATAGCGGCAAAGGGGAGCGCCGCCGTCGCGTTTTCAGGCGGGGTGGACAGTTCCTTCCTCTGCCATGCCGCCGCCGCCGCGCTGGGAAAAAACGCCGTCGCCATTACCATTGTGTCCCCCATGCTTCCGGCAAGCGAAATAAAGTGCGCCGCCGAAGTCGCCCGGCAGGTGGGCATTGAGCACATCCTTGTAGAGGAACCGGTCATAGACAAAGAAGTCGCGGCGAATCCCCGCGACCGCTGTTATCACTGTAAAAAGCTGGAATTCGGCCGCATACTCGAAGAGGCGCGGAAACGGGGCGTGCGCGCCGTGCTTGACGGCTCAAACGTTGACGATCTGGGGGATTACAGGCCCGGCCTGGCGGCGCTTGAAGAACTTGGCGTCGCGAGCCCGCTCAGGGAGGCGGGCCTCGTCAAGGAAGAGATACGGGCCCTTTCAAGGCGCTTTAACCTTCCGACCTGGGACAAACCCGCCTTCGCGTGCCTTGCCTCCCGCATTCCCTACGGCGAAGAGATAAACAGCGGGAAACTTTCCCGCATCGAAAAGGCCGAAGACGCCGTCCGCTCCTTCGGTTTCCGCCAGTTCAGGGTGCGTTCCCACGGCGACATTGCCCGCATAGAAGTCGCCCCCGAAGAGCGGCGGAAATTTTTTGACGACCTCATGCTTGACGCCGTTTCCCGCGCGGTTAAATCCGCGGGGTTTTTATACGCCGCCCTTGAGCTCGAGGGTTACGTCACAGGCAGCATGAACCGCGTGATACGGCGCGAAGCCCCTCCGGCGGCGGAAAAGGCGGGCGCCGTATGAAGATCCTTCATTTTGACTGTTTTGCCGGTATTTCAGGCGACATGACCCTTGGCGCCCTTGTTGACGCGGGGGCGGACCCCGCCGCGCTTGTGCGCGAACTTGACAAACTCGGCCTTGAAGGCTGGAAACTGGAATTCCGCCGGGAAGAACGGAACGGGATCACCGGTACCCGCGCCGTTGTGGATACGGGCGAAGAACACCCGGAACATGATCACGAGCATCATGAACATGAACATCACCATGAACACGAACATCACGAACATGAACATCCCCATGAGCATGAACACGATCATCATGAACACGCCCACGACCATGATCATCACCATGAGCATGAGCATGAACACGATCACCACGGACACGGGCACGAGCATGCCCACCGCTCATGGAAAGATATTCGTGAACTTCTGGAGGCGTCCGGTTTGGGCGCGGGCGCGAAGAAGCGGGCGCTTGACATATTTTCCCGCGTGGCGGACGCCGAGTCCCTCGTGCACGGGGTTCCTGTTGACGAGGTTGCCTTTCACGAAGTTGGCGCGCTTGATTCCATCATAGACATCGCCGGCGCGGCTGTGTGCCTTGACATGCTTGCCCCCGGCTGTATTACCGCGAGTGAAATTGAGCTGGGCGGCGGCACGGTTACCTGCGCCCACGGTGTTCTGCCCGTGCCCGCCCCGGCGACGCAGCTTCTGGTCAGGGGGCTTCCCGTTAAAACGGGGGGCTTTAACAAGGAGATGACCACCCCCACGGGAGCCGCCATACTCGCCGCTTCCGTGGATCGTTTTATTGTTACCGGGGAAGGAAGCGGGATCTTCAGGGAAATTAAAACCGGGACCGGCATAGGGGCGCGGAAGATGGACAAGCCGAACATACTGCGCGTGTCCCTGCGGGAAAGCGCCGAAGACGCCGCCGGACAGTACGCGGAGCCGCTTGTCCTGCTTGAGGCGAACATAGACGACATGACAGGCGAGGCTCTGGGTTTTCTCATGGAACGCTTCTTTGACTCTGGCGCGCTTGACGCCGTGTTTGTTCCTGTTACGATGAAGAAGTCCCGGCCGGGGACGCTTGTTTCGGTTCTGGCCCGTCCTGAAAAAGCGGGCTCCCTCCGTGAATGTTTTTTCCGTTATTCCTCGACAATCGGGTTAAGGGAAATTCCCGTGAACCGTTTTTGTTTGAGGCGCGAGGAGCGGATCGTGCGCGGCGGTTTCGGGGAGGCGCGCGAAAAGCTTGTCTTTTCAGGCGGCGCTCCGGAACGTTCTTCCTCTTCCCCGGATGGTGAAAAACCTTTCAGGTCCAAAATAGAATTTGAGGACAGGGCAAGGATAGCGAGGGAACGGCGCGTTTCGCTTGACCAGGCGGAGCGCATCATACGGGAAGAAAGCGGTGAACGGTAAGGGCCCGGAGGATCGCGAGGACGATCTTGGTTTTGCCGTCATAGACACAAGCCGCGGGGAGAGGACGGGCTGTCCCGAGGTGGTGTACTGCGAAGGCAAGACGGCGGAGCATACCGAGGCGATCATGGCCCGCATGAGGGAAAAGGGAATCCCCGTGCTGGGAACGCGCGTTTCCCCCGATCTCGCGGAGCGCCTTGCGGGCCGCTTTCCCGGCGCCGAATACGACGGGCTTGCCAGGACCTTTTCCATAGGCGGCCGGGGCGGAAGCGGGGAAGGGCTCGTCGCCGTGGCCGCCGCCGGTACGTCGGATCTTCCCGCCGCCCGCGAGGCATTGCAGACCGCGCGTTTTTACGGTTCCCGCGCGGAACTGTACTGCGACATAGGCGTGGCCGGCATACACCGGCTGTTCAGGCGGCTTCCCGAGATACGGAAGGCGCGGGTGATCATCGCCGCCGCCGGCATGGAAGGGGCCCTTGCGGGGGTCATCGCCGGTCTTGTGACGGTCCCGGTAATCGCCCTTCCCACAAGCGTCGGCTACGGGGCTTCCTTCGGCGGGCTTTCGGCGCTTCTGGGCATGCTCACGTCCTGCGCGCCGGGTATTTCCGTGGTGAACATCGACAACGGTTTCGGCGCGGGTTATCAGGCGAATCTGATAAACCGCCTCAAATAGAGTCTGTCCGTAATGCAGACACATTACGGACAGACTAACAAAGACAGGAGGAATCATTATGCACATGGCTGATGCGTTGCTTTCCCCCGCCGTGGGCGGGGTAATGACCGCGGTAAGCGCCTACGCCATAGGGTACGGGGTAAAACGGATAGCGGGGGACAGGCTCGACGAAAAGAAGATCCCCATGATGGCCGTTTCGGGCGCTTTTGTTTTTGCCGCCCAGATGATCAACTTTACCATTCCGGGCACCGGCTCAAGCGGGCACATCGGAGGCGGCGTACTGCTTGCCGCCCTTCTGGGTCCCTTCCCGGCGCTTCTTACCCTGGCTTCGGTGCTCCTTATCCAGTGCCTTTTCTTTGCCGACGGCGGGCTTTTGGCTTACGGCTGCAATGTCTTTAACATGGGAGTCGTTGCCTGCTGCTTTGCGTATACGCTGGTTTACAGGCCCATCGTCAAAAGGGGAATCACGAAAAAGCGGCTGATCGCCGCGTCCGTTGCCGCGTCGATCGCCGGGCTCGAGGCCGGCGCTTTCTGCGTGGTGCTTGAAACGGTTCTTTCACGGGTTGCCGAACTTCCCTTCGGCGTCTTTGTTCTCCTGATGCAGCCCATACACCTTGCCATAGGTCTTGTGGAAGGGCTTGTCACCGCCGCGGTTCTCTGCTATGTCCGGCAGGTAAGGCCCGAGGTGCTCGACAGCCCGCTTGAAAACACGCATATCGCGGCGGGCGTTCCCATGCGCGCCGTAATAGCGGGCTTTGTTGTCCTCGCGCTTGTTTCAGGCGGTTTTCTTTCTATCTTTGCCTCCGCCTATCCTGACGGCCTTGAATGGTCGATGGAGAAGACGGCGGGAACGGCCGGGCTTGAAAGGGAAGGCCCCGTGTACGAGGCGGCGGAAAGGGCCGTTGAAACAACGGCGTTCCTTCCCGGTTACGGGCTGCCCGGCGAGGATTCCGGGGGTGCCGCGGGAACCGCGCTTGCCGGTATTGCCGGAAGCGTTATCACCGTGATTCTCGCGGGAGGGGCGGGCCTTGCCATCCACGCGGCGCGGAGGTCCAGGACCGGCAAAGCCGCGGCCCCGTGATCTTTGCGAACCTTTGGTTCGCGGCTAATCGAAGATTGGCTTGAAGGAGTTTTGGAATTTCACTGTACCATAAAATCCGGGGGCTGGATCACATAGAGCGCCTTGCCATGGGCAGCACGCCGGTTCACCGCCTGCATCCCCTCGCGAAGATCGTGGCGACCGCCGTCTATGTGACGGCGGTGATTTCCTTTCCCCCCCGGAACATAAGCGGCCTTATGCCTTTCTGCTTTTTTCCCGCCGTGATGATGGCCCTGTCGGGAACCCCCGCGGGGCCGCTTTTTTCACGTTTTCTTTTGGCGCTGCCCTTTTCCGTGATGGGCGGCTTGAGCAGCCTTATCCTGCTCAGGGAAGGCGTCTTTACGCTGGGAGGCTTTACCGTAACGGCGGGCATGCTTTCGGCCTTTTCAATACTTCTTAAAACTTTTTTTACCGTCATGGCGGTGCTTGTTCTTGCCGCCGCTACTCCCTTTACCGAAATTCCCCCGGCGCTTGCCTCGGCCGGCCTTCCCCCCGTGCTGGGCCTTCAGTTTGTCATGACATGGCGCTACCTTTCCGTGCTGCTTGCCGAGGCCGCCTCCATGAACACCGCCTACACGCTGAGGTCCTCCGGCCAAAAGGGAATTAAAATGGGGGATATGGGGAGCTTTCTGGGGCAGCTTCTTCTCCGCAGTTTTGACAGGGCCGGGCGGGTATACGGGGCAATGAAGTGCAGGGGCTTTGACGGAAATTTTCACGGGAGCCGCTTCCGCCGCATGGGCGTTTCCGATTGCCTTTTTATTCTTGCCGTTTCCGCCTTTTCGGCGTGTTTCAGGTTTGTCAACGCCGGCCTTTTTCTGGGCCGTCTTTTTTCCCTTGTCATGCGGGGTATAGTCCGGTGACGGAAGGGGGGGCCGGGGAAATCATCAGGGCCGAAGGGCTTGCGGCGGCGTACGGCGGGCGGGACGGGAAGCCGGCCCTTCTGGACATTAGTTTCAAGGCGGACGCCGGTGAACGAATAGCCCTTATGGGGGCCAACGGGGCCGGAAAATCGACGCTTCTCTTTGTCCTCTCGGGGGTCATTCCGCCTCTTGAAGGTTCCCTTGCCGTAAACGGAATTCCTGTTGACGGGAAGAACCTGCGGGAGTTAAGAAAGACCGCCGGTCTTGTGTTTCAGAATCCCGATGATCAGATATTCATGCCTACCGTCGAGGACGACGTTTCCTTCGGCCCGCGTAATTACGGCGCGGGCGGGGAAGAAACGGGGGAGCGCGTACGGAAGACCCTTGAGGCGCTGGGCATAGGGAATCTCGCGAAACGGCTTGCCCATCATCTTTCCGGGGGGGAAAAGCGGCTCGTGGCCCTGGCCGGAATACTCGTCATGGAACCGGCCCTGCTTCTTCTTGACGAGCCTTTGGCCTTTCTTGATACCGCCGCCCGGAGGAGGCTCCTTGCCGTCCTTTCGGGCCTTTCCCAGACCATGATCATCGCTACCCATGACGCGGATCTTGCCCGTACCCTCTGCCGCCGCTGCATACTGCTGCAAGCGGGCCGCATCCGCGCCGACGGCCCCGTGGACCAGGTGCTTGCCGACGGGGCGCGCCTTGAGGAGTGGGGGCTTTAAGGATGCTCACGGACGCCCACTGCCATCCCTTTGATCTTGCGAAACTGGATGCTTCCTCGGAGGCACAAAGGCGGGGCGGGGTGCTCTGCGCGGCAAGTTCCTGGAACGTGGAGCAGTTTGAGTACCATGAAAAAATATGCCGGGATTTTCCCCTTGTTCCCTGTTTTGCCGTTCATCCCCAGCTTCCCGCCGCCGCGGCGTGCGGAAGGGAAAAGGCGGCGCTCATTCGGGAGGGCCTTGAACTGCTTGAAAGGCTCGTCTCGGAAAAAAGGCCCGGCGCGGTGGGGGAGACGGGTTTTGATCTGTACGGCGCCGCCATGAAGGAGACGGAAAAGATACAGGACGGCCTCTTTGAAGAACACCTTTCGGCCGCGCTGCGGGGGGATCTTCCCCTTGTGCTCCACGTGCGCAGGGCCATGCACAAGGTGTTCGCCCATGCCTCAAGGCTTAAAAAATGCCGCGCCGTCATTTTTCATTCCTGGCCGGGGACTGTGGGGGAAGGGGAAGCCCTTCTCAGGCGGGGGATAAACGCCTATTTTTCCTTCGGGACCTCCGTCCTGCTTAACCACAAAGAGGCGATGCTTTCCTGCGCCTCGTTTCCTTCCGAACGGCTGCTCGCGGAAACGGACGCCCCCTACCAGAGCCCGCGCGGAAGACCTTTTTCGTCCTGGGCGGATCTTCCCGGCATTCTCGCGGCAATCGCGGCGCTGCGCTCCGGGGCCGGGAAAAAAGAGGCGTCCCCCGAAATCATAACGGAGGAAAATTTCAGGCGGGCCTTTGAGGGGGCGTTTACTTTGCCGCCGGATCATAAGGAAAAATGAAAGGCGAAAGGAGCCTTATGCGCGCCCTGTTTTTTCCGGTGGTTTTTTTCCAGGAACTGTGGTATGAATGGTAGACATGAGTAACGGAAAAGGGAACGGGGGCGCGCGGTGCCTCTGCTCATAGGCGTGCGGGCGGAAGCGATTAAGGGTTTTTTCGAAAATCCCATTTTTCTGTCCGCCGTCTCAAGCTGGTTTATGGCGCAGCTGATAAAGACGGCGGTGGTGCTGCTGGGCGGCAGGAAACGGAGCCTCAGGGAACTTTTGGAGACCATTATATGGCGTTCCGGCGGCATGCCTTCCAGCCATTCTTCCATGGTCGCCGCCATTGCCACATCGGCGGCGTTCCGGGACGGCCTGCGTTCGGATCTGTTTGTGATCTCCTTTTTTTTCGCCCTTATCGTCATGAGGGACGCCATGGGGGTCCGCCGGTCTTCGGGGATTCAGGGGAGGACGCTCAACAATCTGGGGCGTCAGCTGGCGGAAAAAGACGGCGTTGAATTTCACCCTGTCAAGGAAGTTCACGGCCATACCCCTCTGGAAGTGGTGATAGGCGGCCTCATGGGTGTATTTATCGCCGCGGCCTATGCCGTTTTGTAGGTTTTCATGTCGTTCAGGCTGCCGGCAGCGGCTCTTTTCGCTATCTCGCTTCTGGCGGGCGCTTTTCTTGCGGTTTTAACCGTCCGGGGCGGGGCCCTGCGGCACTACCGGGGCGGCGCGGCGGGAGTGTACGCCGTTCTTTCCGTGGACGAAGCCGTTTCCGACGCCGAAATACGCGGGAAGATAGCCCCGCTTGCCGGGCTTGAGCCTTCCGGGGTGCTTTCCGAATCGGCCATGTGGGTTTTTCTTGATGATTTCGGCGGGCTGGAACGCGTTCCGCTGGAGCGCTGGGATGAGCGGATCTTCCCTTTTGATCCCCGGAACGACGGATACGCCCGAAGGCTCCGTTCTTTTTTTGTGCGCGACGGCCGGCGTTTGTTCTTTGTTCCCATGGCGGTGGAAAGCTCCGCGAAATTTGAGAAGGCCCTTCCCGGCGTCCTTGGCGTCCCCTTTTCCCTTGAAGTGTACGGGTACGCCGCGCCGCTGTATCCCTTTATTATCCTTTTTTCGGCGGCGGGACTGGGTTTTGTCCTTCTTTCAAGGCCCCTTTTCCCCGCCGCCGCCGTCTTCCCCGTCATGGCGGCTTTTTCCCTGGGCGGCCCCCGTTCATTTGTCATGGCGGGCCTCCTTGCCGGCGTCACGGGCCTCCTTGCCGAACCGCTCGCGGAGTGGTTCGCCTGCCGCCGTTTCCGGCGTCCGGGGGACGCGCGCCTTTGGGAGTGCCTTGTTCCCTACCGGAAACTGCTGTTCCCCGCCGCCTTTCTCTTTGCCTGTTATGCCGCGGCGGCGGCGTTCGGAACCGTTCTTGAAATGGTAACTGCAGGGGCCGCGGCGGCGGCGGTTTTGGGGATCTTTGCCTCCGCGGTCCGGGCGGAATCCCTGCGGGGCGGGGACGATCACCCCCGTTTCAGGGCGGTCCCCATTCTCAGGGAAGGTGTAAAGACGGTGTTTTTCCCCCCGCGGGCCCTGCCGTTTGCTTTGGCTTCGCTTGTGGCCCTTGTTCCGGCGCTGTTTCCCGGCCGGGTAAACGCCGGGGGCGAGACGGCCGCCGCCGAAAGGGATCTGCTTGTTTCCGAGGAAGAATACCTGGCCCACGCAGCTTTTCAGGCGGAATTTTCCTACAGGCCCCTTTCGGGCGGCCCTTCCGCCTATTACCCTTATACCATGGACGAAATGGGGCTTCCTCGGGAGGGCTTTCCGGAAACGCCGGATGTTCTTCCCGTATCTCCGGGGGATCTTTACCGGGACATTCCCCCCTTTCCCCTTGCCGCCTTGGCGAATTTCCTGGAAAATGCCGGTCCCGGCGCGGCGGCCTTTCTTCCCGGCAAAGAGGACGCCGTTTCCGTTCTGCTGCTTGTTCTCTGCTCCTTTTCGGCCCTGTTTCGGCCCCGGCGGGGAGGCAAAAAAACAAGAAATATAGTATTATACAAGAGAAGGATGGTAAGCGCCCCGCAGCGTATACAGGTATGACAAAAGTGTATTCTTTTCCCCGGGGGGGAATTTCTCTGGAAGATCCCTCGGTCCCCGCGAAGGGGCCCAGCGTGGTCGCCTGTCTTCCCGGCCTTTCAATAATTCCCCTTGCGCAGTATTCGGGGGCGCGGGCCTATCCCGTTGTCTCTCCGGGGGATACGGTCCGCGAAGGCATGATCATAGCAAGGGGGCAGGGCCGGGGTTCCGCCAACATCCACGCCACCGTTCCCGGCCGGGTTGTACGCATGGTGTCCTGGAAAGGGTACGGTTCCGTCAACGAGGCCCTGGTAATACGCCTTGAGGGGAGTTTTGAAAAGCTGGGCAAAAAGGAAGAGATCTTTCCATGGGAAGGCCTTACCTGTTTTGAGCTTCAGCGCGTCATCTCCGAATACGGCATAGTCGAAATGGAAGGTTCCGGTTATCCGGTGTCGGACATGATTTCTTCCATCAGGAATTCCCCGGAACCCTGTACGCTGGTTGTCAGCTGTGTTTTTGACGATCCCTGGCTTGCCGCCGACAGGCTCTTGTGCCGGGAACGGATAGGGGCGGTGGCCGAAGGGGCGCTTGTCATGAGCCGGGCGGGACGGATAAACCGCGTCGTCTTTGCCCTGTCGCGCGGGGAGCGGGATCTGGGGGAGGCCCTTATGGCCGCGTCCGGCGGATGGGATATTCCCGCCTCCCTTATGCTGGCCGGTTCCCGTTACCCCCAGCGCAACAGGCGGGAACTGGAACTGGTGCTGCGCCGGTACGCCAAAAAGGAATCGATTGAACTTGGTTCCCTGCTTGTCCTTGGGCCCGCCACGCTCGCGGCGGTTCACGACGCGGTCAAGCTCAAAAAACCCATACTGGACCGCTATGTGGCGGTGGGGGGCTCCGCGGTCAAGATGCCGCAGGTCATGAAGGTGCGCGTCGGGACCCGCATAGGGGAGGTATTCGCCGAATGCGGCGGTTTTGTCAACAAGCCGAAACGAATCGCGACGGGATCTCCCCTGCAGGGCCGGCCGGTGGCGGATCTTGACGAGCCTGTCACAAGGACAAGCTACGCGGTATTCGCCATGCTGGAAAACAGGATGGCGCGCGGCCGCGCGCAGAACTGCATCAGCTGCGGGGAATGCCGGGCGGTGTGCCCGGTGGGCCTTGATCCCGAGGAGCTTTACAAGCAAACCCTGCGCGGCGTCTCAGGCGCGGCCTCTCCCCGCGTTCCCCCGCGCGGGGGAACGGCGTACGCGGCTCCCGCCGGGGACCGGGGCGCTCCCGCTTCCGGCGGCGTTTTCGCTTCCAGCGGCTGTCACGGCTGCGGCTGCTGTGACGTGGTGTGCCCTTCACGCCTTCCCCTTTCCGCGTGTATTCTGGGGGACCCGCCTCCCGCCGGGGGGAGGGCGTAATGGCAAAGCAGCAGTTTCTTCCAAGGCAGTGCCCGCAGGTCAGCCTGGCCCGCCCCGCGCCGGAGAGGATGTGGATGGTGGCCTTCTGCGCCCTTGCCGCCGTCGTACAGTCTTCCCTGACCGATTCCTTCGCGTCCCTTGTCCTGGCCCTTTCCGCGCTGGCCTCTTCTTGCGCCGCGGAACTGCTTATAACCCGGCGGGAACGCGGTTTTGACTCTCTGAAAGACGGAAGCGCCGCCGCGTCGGCGCTGGTGCTTGTCCTGCTCCTTCCCAACAGAATACATCCCCTGTACGCCGTTCTGGCGGCGGTGTTCGCCATAGTTGTGGTAAAACACAGCTTCGGCGGCCTTGGATCAAACTGGGCGAACCCCGCGGCAGCGGGCTGGCTCTTCCTCCGGGTTTCCTGGCCTGACGCCTTTGATTCGGCGCTCCGGGGGTCTCCCTTAAGCGTCATTTCAGAAGGGCTTGCCTCGGGCCTTTCCAGCCCGCAGGGGTCTCCCCTCGGCATACTCAAGATCGCCGGAAGCGGGGGAGGCTGGGCGGCAAGCCGGCTTGACGGGGTAATAAGCTCCGCGCTCAACGGCTCGGTCTTTTCCTTTTTGGGGGCCGAAATTCCTTCCGGCTATGTGGATCTCTTCGTTTCAGGGTCGCCGGGGATCATCGCGGACCGGGGGCTTGCGTGCCTCCTCGCGGGAACCATTGCCGTCGCGGCTTTTCAGGCCGTCCGCGTCTGGGTTCCCGCCGTGTATCTCCTTGTGTACGCCGTTCTTGTCAGAATAGCCGGAGGCATTCCCTTCGGCGGGGCGGCGGGAAGCGGCGACATACTCTTCGGCGTTTTTTCCGGGGGGATCATCGCCGCGGCTTTTCTTCTTGCCTGCGAGCCTGTGACCGGGGCAAAATCGGGCGCGGGGATCTTTGCCGGCGCGGTGACGGCGGGCTTCCTGTCCTGGTTTTTCCGCTATCAGGGGCTTGATCACTACGGCGCGTTTCTTGCCGTCCTTGCGGTTAACGCCGTGAGCGTCTTTATACGCGGCGTTGAATTCCGCTGTCTGTATGCCGGAGGCCGCGCGCCGGCCGGAAAGGGGCTTTTCCGGTGAGTGACGCCGAAAAAAGAAAAAAGCGGTTTTTTTCCGGCTTTACGGACGCCGCCGTTTTTCTTGGGTGGGCGGCGGGGCTCTTCCTCGCCGGTTTTCTGCTCTGGTCCCTTACCCAGTCCGTGCGGGATCGTTCATTCCTGCGGACGGTGAACCGTGTCCTGATACAGCGCGGCGAGACGCGGCGGCTCCGCGCCCCGCTTCCGCCGCCCGGACAGAGGCGCGGGGCCGGCCTTCCGGGGACCTGGTATTCTCTCGCGGATTCGGCGGGTTCGGCGGATTCGGATGGCGCCGCCTTTGTTTTTTCGGTGATGGGAGAGGGGATCATGACGCCTTACGCCGCCTTTCTGGGGCCCGGCGGAAAGGTGGATGAAATAGTCCCCCTTTCGGTTCACGCCGAACAGTTCATGCCGCGTTTCAGGAAAGGGCTTATGGAGATCTTCATACGCCGCATCGAGGCGGAGACCGGAACGGGGGGGGGAACGTGAAAGAAACACACCTCTTTTGGGGGAAACACGCCCCTCTCCGCACGTTTATGGGAGGAGGGCTTCTTGTCATGGCGTCCTCCCGGCTTGCCTTTGCCCTTGCCGCGGCGGGGGCACTGGCCTGGGTTTATGTCTTTTCGACGTTCGCCGCCTCCATGGCGGAGACTGTTTTTCCCAAAAAAGGAAAACCCGTCATCCTTCTTTTTTTATCGTCCTTTATAGGGAGCCTTTACCTTCTTCTGCTCTGGTTCCTCTGTCCCCTTCTTGGGGCGCAGATGATGTTCATTGTGGCCCTTGTCCCGCTGGTCTTTACCGGATCGGGCGTCTATGAAAGGGTCAATTCCGGCGACGCGCTTGAAGCCGCCGTGGACGCCTGTTCGGAGGCTTTGACGCTGGGGCTTCTTGTTGCCGCCTTTTCCCTTATACGCGAACCGCTGGGCTATCTTTCCCTTTCCCTTCCCGGCGGGGCGCAGGGGATTGTACGGATCTTTTCGTTTGAGAATGGAAATTTTCTGCCGGCCCGCATTGTGTCGTCTTCCGCCGGGGCTCTTGTCCTCCTTGGATACGGAACGGGGATATACCGCCGTCTTAACCCCAGGGAGGAACCGTGAGCCGCGCCGCCTCTCTCGCGGCCCTTGCCGTTTTTTCGGGCCTGTCCTTTAACCTCGTCCTCTCTGGCCTGGGCATGTGCGGCGCCGCGGCGGACAAGGAAAAAGACGGCCGTTTTCCTTTTTTTCAAATGGGCATTCTTTTTACGAGCGTCGCCGTCCTCTGGGCGTCGCTGCAGGCCGTTTTTCCCCTGCTCGGGTTTTTTGAGTACATCGTTCTTTTCCCGGCAAGCGCCGTCCTCTGCCGGGGGCTTGAGTCCTTTTTTCTGGCGTTTCGAAAGAAAGCGGCCCCGCCCCCTGTCTTTGATTCCCTTACCGGCTACGACGGGCTGGCGGGCTCCGCCCTTCTGCTTGCCCGGCTTCTTGCCTCCGGTTTCGCGGAGGCGCTGGCCGCCGCGGCGGGTTTTACCCTGGGCGTCATGGCGGTGCTGCTTGTTTTACGGGAGATACGGCGCCGTTCGCTTCTGGAGGCGGTTCCTTCCTTCCTCAGGGGAAGCCCCCTTCTCCTTATCTCCATGGGGCTTCTTTCCCTGATCTTCACCTCCGCCGCGGCCGTATTGTTCAGGGCGCTGGGGGGGTAGGATGAGCCGTATCATCAGCCTTATATTGGGCTCCCACAACCACGTTCCTCTCGGCGCAGGCGACGACGAATTTGAGGCTGTCTATGAGCGCCGCGTAAAGCCCTTCCTGCAGACCCTGTACCAGTTTCCCAAAATACAGGCGGTGCTTTACTATTCGGGCGTGCTGCTGCACAGGCTGGAGCGTTTTCACCCTGAATTCTTCTACCTCATACGGGATCTTCTTTCCCGCAAGCAGGTTGAAATTCTGGGCGGCGGTTTTTACGAGCCCATGATGCCCATCATCCCCCCGCAGGACAAGATAGGACAGGTTGAACTCTTAACCACCTATTTAAGGAAAAGTTTCGGGAAAAGGCCGCAGGGCTGCTGGCTTCCCGCGCTTGCCTGGGAGCAGAATCTGGTGAGCCCCCTCAGCGCCTCCGGGGTGGGGTACACGTTTCTTTCGGACAGCCAGTTTCTTCTTGCCGGCCTTGAAGGCGGTGATCTGTACCTTCCCTGCGTCACCGAGGATCAGGGGAAGATCATCACGGTTTTTCCCGCCTCCAACGAGTTAAAGGCCGCCTTTGCCCGGAAGAACGCGTCGGACGTTCTCAACGGCCTTGCCAGGACGCTGCCGCCGGGCCCCTGGACGGTGTCGGTGTTTCCCGGGACGCTTTTTACCGGCGAAGGGGACAGCCCCGAATATGTCTTTCAGCGTTTTTTTGAGGAACTTTCCCGCTGTGAATCCTTTGTCGAATATACCACGCCCGGAAAGCTCAGCCGTTCGCTTGAAAAGCCGAAGAAGGCCTATTTCCCCGGCTCCCTTGGGGAAGTCCCGCTTTACGCGGGTTCCGTGTTCAGGGGATGCCCGGGTCCCCGGCGCTTTATCATCGACTACCCCGAATCGAACGGGGTCTATTCAAAGATGATGTATGTGCATACGCTCATCAACCAGCTGCGGGGGGACAAGGCCCGCAAGCGTACCGCGCGGGAGGAACTGTGGAAGGCACAGGGCTGCGATCTGTACGCGCCCCCGCCTGAAGGCGGAATCTTCCGTCCGGGGCTGCGGAGGGCGGCGTACCGGGCCCTTATAGGGGCGGAAAAAATTACAAGGGAAAAGGGCCGTTTTAATCCGTCTCTCCTTCATTTCGACGTTAACCTGGACGGCGGGATCGAGTATCTTTTACAGGATGAAAAGATCAACAGCTATATAGAGCCGCGCGGCGCGGGGATCTTTGAACTGGATTATCTTCCGAAAAACTGGAATTATTTTGACACCCTTGTCCCCCGGGGACTCGCCGGGGCGGAAGAAGTCCGGGAGAAGGGGAGGAGGCGGGCCGCCTTTACCGACGCGTTTCTTTCCCCCGGGGGGGAGGCGTTTTTCCGGAACTGCGGGGACGAACAGTTCATCCCCGGCGAAATGGACCGCGGCAAGCTCAAGATCCGTTTTACGCTTCCTGTTAACGGAGAGACTTTCTACGGCGCCATAGGCATGGAAAAAACCTTTCAGAGCCGGAAGGATGCCCTTGCTGTGTCATACGTTCTTGCCAACAACGGCGCGGAAAAAACGGATTTTATTTTTTCTTCCCGGGCGGATTTTTCGTTTCCCGGATACGGCGAAGACTTCGTGCGGGTACTCAGGGGAAACAACGTTCCCCTTGAGGGGGACGCGCGGGAAGGCATACCGGGCGTTGAATCCCTGAAGTTTCAGGATCTTAAAAACGAGGTCCAGATCAGCCTGGGCTCAAAAAAAACCTTTGAGGCCCGCATTGTTCCGGTAAGCGCCCCCTGCGGGTTGCCGGGCGGAACGGCGGATCTGTACCAGTCCACCTGCGTCACGCTCCTCCTCCGGGTGTCCCTTGAGCCGGGCCAGTCCTGGAACAACGAGTTTGTCCTGAAATTTTCCCATTAGGGGAAATTTATAACGGCGTTACGGCATGGCAGAAGAAACGCGGCCGTGTTTTGAATCAGTAAAAAAGTTTATCCAGAAAACTGTCGGTTTGCGGTACGGCGTGCGGCACCCAGTGAACGGAATTTTCCACGAATGCGCTCTTGCCCAAACTCGCGCTGCCGTTTATGTATTCCCCTTCGTGGCTTGAGCGGGGGACCGACGCTGCCTGCAGGGGAATGACGTGTACTCCCAATTTCATCGTTGTTCCATTTTTGGCCCATGACGAGGGCACGGCGTTCTGCAGGGCGCTTTGCAGCAGGGTCCCGGAAACGCTGATGGCGTTTTGTTCGAGCGGATCGGAAGTTATGGAGGTCCGCATGGCAATCATTTTTTGACTGAAATCGTATATGTCGATGTACAAATCGGAGGGGTAGGAAGTAAAATAATAACTTTCAACCGTAGTGAGTACCGAAGTAAGAACGGCGTCCCGTATTGGTATAGAAGTAATATTGCGCGCCAGTGTCCCGGAGAACGTTTCAAAAGCCGAAAAGAGGGCGGAGACTTCGGACAATTTTATTTTGGAAATGGCCGAACCGGCGACACCGCTGTACTGGCCGATAAACTGGTCCATGGCCGAGTCGCAAAAATCGCCGGGCAAAAGAAATGGTTTTTGCAGGAACGAGGTGAACAGTCCGGCATAATTCCAGCCGGTAGACGGTATGACCCCTTCGGATCCGACAAACCATTCGGCGCTGTTTCTAATTTGATAGGCAATTTCAAGGAGGGCGCCGAAGCAGGTGTCGAAAGCAATGACAGAGAGGCCCTGCCCCGAGACCGCCTCTCCTAATGAGGGGAGGCCCATAAAATGGGTTGAGGTGTCGTCGAAGGCTACCGCCTTGAGCGGTTCCGGCAGCGTACCGGATACCGTTCCGCCGCTTCGCCAGCCGGTTCCGTGACCCCATACCAGAAGGCCGTAGTTTTCGGCGGGGTACACCCGTTTGGCGAAGGCAAGGAGGCGGGAAAGGACAAGCGGGTCGGACATGTCAAGTTCCGTTTCCATGTCGGAGGAAAGGCCCAGTTCGGGACAGGAAAGACGCTTTGAAACGATGGTGGCGTTAACGCCATTGGGATCGTTTCTGACTTCGAACAGGCGGGTATCGGTCCAGTTGCCATTGGTCGCGTCATAACCGGGAGCGCGGTCAAGAAGCGCCAGTATCGAGGCCGCGTTGCCGGGAACGGCGGCCCCTTCAAGTTCGTTGAAGTCAGCTATCGCGGCGGCTTCAAGGTCGTTGTCGGCCGCCATATACACCACGAAGGTCCATTTCCGGCCACCAATCGCGCCGATTGTTCCGGTAACTGCCTGCTGACAGGCAGTGAGGATCGCCAGAAAAAGCAGCGCGGCAGACAGGGCGTAAAGACGTTTTTTCATTATAAACTCCCCGTGTGATAGATACCGTATGTATCGCTCCAGACGCTGCCATCGGCATATACAATTTGCGCGATGTAGAAAAAATCTATGACATACGGCTCGGACGGCGCGGTATACAGGTAGGCGTCAAACGGAATGATGTGTTCGGTTTTTTCATTCGGCCCAACCGTTCCGTTGAGAGTGAAATTGAAAAGGTTGCTGCCGATAAAGGGACTTTGCCCGGTTTCAGAATCAAACAGCATAAACGATACGGTAACTTGTGAAACGTTTTTGGCCGTGGTATTGAAAAATTCAAATTCTACTCCGGCGTAACTGTAATAACCGGCCCGTTCCCCGACGGCAAAGACGGGAACGGTTATGACATACGGCGGAAAATCATACGACGTGTCCGCGCATGATGTACACAGCAGCAGAAAGACAGCCGTATTCAGGAAAACGGACTGTTTAGTTTTCATTTTCACGGCTCTTTTTCTCCAGCAAATAATCCAGAAACTTCTCGATATACCGGTCCTGTGAACCGCGGTTAACGGCGCTTTGCAGCCGGACGATTGCCTCGTCATAAAGGCCCTGCCTGAATTTGACCGCCGCGTAATACATCAGCAGCTCCGCCGTTATGTCCCCGATGTCCCAGGCGCGTTTCAGGTACGCTTCCGCTTCGTCAAGCCGGTTTTTGGAAAGAGCCACGTCGGCGAGTTCAAGCAGCTGCCCCGAGGAGGGAACGCGGATGTAGACTATCTGCCCCCGGTCGAAAATATCGAGGGTTTCGGCGAAGGGCTCAAACCCTTCCTTTTCGCCTTTTATGGGGTAAACGCCAAGGGCTATTTTTTCCATAACAAAACGGCCGTTAATATCCGTGACCGACACGTTCTTTTCGCCGACGGTAACCAGGTAATTCGGGACCGGCTTGTTGGCAAAATCGTATACCATGCCGTTAAGGTCGATAACCGTGTAACCGAATTCCGCCGTTTTGCAGGAACACAACACAAAGAGAAGCGCTACAGGTAAAATGGCGTTTTTTGACACGGTTATTCCTCCCGGATGACAATGCCGCCTTTTTCATTGCGGTAATAGACGGTTGTGCTGCTCCGCTCGTCCCGGATGACCCCTACTCTGGAATAGGTATTTTGAACGGAGGGATTGCCGCCGGCACGGACAGCGGGCGGTCCGGGCCGGTACCCAAACGCCTCCGGGATTGCCTCCTTGCCGTCTGCGGGCGGCGGCGGATATTCACCTCCGGCGGGGGAAAAGGAATACAGCATATTGAATTCGCCATTCCCGCGGTTTAAGGAGAGGGTAAGAATCTGT
>JAISEB010000063.1 GCA_031264395.1 Treponema sp.
TCCTTTGAACAGCCGGCCCTTGACCGGGCCTTTGATCTGATGCGCGGGTGCGATGCGGTTATTGACAGCGGGTTTCCCGTGGGGGAAACAAACCGGGGCAATGTTGAACTGCTCCGCCGCGTCCTTGGCGGAGGGATGCGCTGCTATACCTTCCGTAAGCCCGCCGAGGCGGAGGCCCTTTTCGGCAAAGAGGCCCGAAAGTTTTGTTATGCCGGTGGCATCTCCGTTCTGGAAGGAATAATTGATGGGTCCTGAATCCTTTTTTCCCTTTACCGCCGTGCTTGGTCAGGAAAGGATAAAAAACGCGATTATATGGAATCTGGTGAACCCCCGTATCGGCGGAGCGTTGTTGTGCGGGGAAAAGGGAACCGCCAAGTCAACCCTTGTCCGGGGGGCGGCGTTTCTTTCCGATATGCCCTTTGTCAATATCCCTCTCAATGCCAGCGAAGACAAACTGGCGGGGAGTATTGACATTGAGGCCGCCATAAAAGATGGACGGCGTGTTTTCTCACCCGGCCTGCTTTATGCGGCGGACGGCGGCATACTCTATATCGACGAGGTGAATCTCCTCGCCGACCATATTGTCAACGCGCTGCTTGACCCGGCGGCAGACGGCGTGAACCGGGTCGAGAGGGAAGGCATCTCCTTCGAACATCAGAGCCGCTTCATCCTGATTGGCAGCATGAATGAGGAGGAAGGGAGACTCCGTCCCCAGTTTCTTGACCGGTTCGGCCTCCTGGTTGCGGCGGAAAGCGAGAAGGATCCGGCGGTACGGGCGGGTATCATGCGCCGCCGCCTTGAGTTTGAAAGATCCCCCGAAAGTTTCGTCCTGTGCTATAAAGAAGAAACCAGCGCGCTGCGCGGGAAGATACGCGAGGCGAAAACCCTGCTGCCCCGGGTAAAAATCACCCGAAGCGCCATGAATCTTGCGGTTAGTTTCGCGACCCAGGTTCGGGCGGCAGGCCACAGGGGAGAAATGGCTGTTATTCAAACCGCCGCCGCCATTGCTGCCCTGGACAGGCGCGGCTCAATCACCCTTGAAGACATAAAGCTCGCCGCGGAATACGCCCTTCCCCACAGGACGCGGAATGCGGAGACAGGCGCGGCGGCCTTTCAGGAACAGCCGCCGGATACAAGCGCCGGTGAAAGGGAGCCGGAAAAGGCGCCGCGGGAAACAGATGAAAACGGAACCGTTGAAAATGACGCGGAAGGCGCGAAGGAAGAACCTGGGGACAACGGCGCCTCAGGCGGCGATACGCAATGGCAGGACCGGAACGAGGCGGCGGAAGATGACGGCGCCCTTGACGTACAGGAAGCGGCGGAAATTTTTAACCTGAAACGGTGGAAAGAAGGGCCTGAGAAACAAAAGGCGAATTTGGGTTCCGGCAGACGGAAAAGCGCGGTGTCGAAAAACAGGCAGGGGCGTTATATCGGCTGGCGTGTAACGGACAGCGCCGGGGGAGCGGATCTCGCTTTTGACGCTACCTTTCGGGCCGCAGCGCCGTTCCAGAAGGCCCGCGAAAAGGCGCGGCAGGAGGCGGGCCTTGCGATTGCGGTTGAAAAAAGCGATCTCCGTGTCAAGGTTCGGGAAAAAAAACCGGAGGCTATATTCTCTTTGTTGTGGACGCCAGCGCGTCGATGGGGGCCAACAGGCGGATGGGCGAAGTGAAAGCGGCGATTCTTTCGATGCTCGGCGTTTCCTACCAGAAACGCGATCAGGTCGCCCTTATCGCTTTCCGAAAGACCCAGGCTGAACTGCTCCTCGGCTTTACCCGTTCGGTCGATCTCGCCCGCAAGCGCCTCGCGGAGCTTCCCACAGGCGGGACGACGCCCCTGGCCGCGGGTCTCGAACTCGCATGGAAAACTCTCGCCGGATTAAAGCTCAAGGATAAAGACGCACGGCCCACCCTCGTTCTGGTATCCGACGGCAGGGCCAGCGCCGGTTTGGGGAAAGCGCCCTTTCAGGAGGCCCTGGAAGCGGCGGAACGGCTCGGCAGACGGAAAATCAACGCCATCATCATTGATACGGAAAGCGGATTTCTGCGTTTTAAACTGTGCGAAAAGCTCGGCGAAAAGATGGGCGGTATTGTCATCACCATGGAAGAACTGCGCTCGGAGGGCATTGTTGAAGCGGTGTCGGCCTTCGGGGGACCGGAGCGGCGAATATGGCGATAAAATGGGACGGTATCTACGGCCTCAGAGAAAACGAAAGCGAAGACGGGTATGTCTCGATGGCCGCGGAAGAAAAAACAAAAAGCGGAAAACCGGTCATCGGTATTTTTGTGCATTATCATTACGTTGAACACAAAGACACAAAACATATCGACGCCCTTATCGAAGCCTGCCGCCGCAAAGGGGCGATTCCTCTGGCGTTTTACAGCAACGTTATGCCCGAAGGGGATTATGAGGGGCTGAACGGCGCTTTTCAAAAATTTTGCCGCCGCGGTGGAGAAACGATAATTGATACGCTGCTCGTTACGATTGGCCACAGCCAGACAGCTCTGGGCGCTCCGGGGAGCGGCGCCGTAGGCTTCAATCAAAGCATTTTTGAAAGCCTTGACGTTCCTGTCATTCAGGCCATGACGACATTCTTCACGGAAAGAGAATGGCGCGAATCAATCGCCGGCATGGATATGACGCTCCTCACTTCAAACATCTACCAGCCGGAGTTCGACGGCCAGATCATTACCACGGTGATCGCTGCCGTTGAGCATATCCCGGTGCCTGAGGGGGTACAGGATAAATACACCCCTATAGCTGATCGCGTTGAAAAGGTTGTTGCCCTGGCGATCAACTGGGCGCGGCTGCGCCAAAAAAAATGGAGCGAAAAGAAAGCGGCAATTATCCTGCATAACATGCCTCCCCGGGCCGACATGATCGGCTGCGCCTACGGTCTTGATACCCCCGCTTCTGTGTGGAACATGATAAACGCCATGCGGGAAGCGGGTTTCCGCCTCGATTATGATTTCAAAGACGGGAAAGAGATCATCGGCAAAATTACTTCCGGCCTGACTAACGACACGACTTTTCTTTCGGAACAGGAGATCCTTGAAAGAGGCGCGGCGGTCATCAACCGGGATGAGTGGAAGAGGATGTTCGCCGGTTTTCCCGAAAAGGCTCTCCGGCAGCTTGAGCGGGACTGGGGAAGGGCTCCCGGAGAGTTCATGACGGCGGAGGACAAAATCCTCCTTCCGGGTATTTTGAACGGCAATCTTTTTATCGGACTCCAGCCGCCGAGAGCTTTCGAAGAAAAGGCCGAGGAATGTTACCATTCTACGGATATTGTCTGCCCCTGGCAGTACCTCGCGTTTTACCGGTGGATTGAAAACTCCTTCGGCGCCGATGTCATAATCCACGCGGGAACCCACGGCACCCTTGAATGGCTTCCGGGTAAGGAAAAGGGGCTTTCTGAGGAATGCTTCCCCGATATCGCCATCGGCACATTGCCGCATCTTTACCCGTACATAATCGACGTGCCCGGCGAAGGAGCCCAGGCGAAACGGCGGAGCGCCGCCGTGATCATCGATCATCTGATTCCCTCAATGCGTGAAAGCGGCCTCTACGGCGATCTCCTTGCCCTTGACGAAGGGATAAGCGCATACCGTCACGCGAAGGAAAATGATCCCGGAAAACTTCACTCAGCTGCGGCGCTTATATGGAAACGTGCCGCCGCACAGCATTTTGACCGGGACCTGTGTTTGGAGGAGGCCGCCTTTATAAGGGAGCCTGAACCGGGTATTGAGAAACTGCACCGCCTTCTTGAAAGGATAAAGTATTCAAAGATAAAAGACGGCCTCCATATCTTCGGCATGGTTCCCAAGGCCGAACGTTATGACAACCTCGTTACGCTGCTTTCGGAACTGAAAAAGGAGGATCCGGCCCTGGTACGGCAAAAACTCGACGCCGTTGGGGACGAGTTGAAATACTTCATACGCGGCATGGAAGGCCGCTTTGTTCCACCTGGCGGCAGCGGCGCGCCAAGCCGGGGTAATATCAACATCCTTCCCACAGGGCGCAACTTCTACATGATTGATCCCCAGGCGATTCCAAGCCGGGCCGCCTGGGAAACCGGCGGCATCCTCGCCCAACAGTTACTGGAACGCGGTATCGCCGATACAGGCAGCCTTCCCGAAACCGCCGCTATTGTCGTGTACGCCGGCGAGACCATAAAAACCTGCGGCGACGACATTGCGGAGATCCTGCGTCTCTACGGCGTACGTCCCGTGTGGGCTGGCGGCACAAACCATGTCTCAGGCATTGAGGTCATTCCGCTTGAGGAACTCAAACGCCCCCGGATCGATGTGGTGGCGCGCATCAGCGGTCTCTTCCGTGATATGTTTCCCAATCTGAGCAATATGATCGACGATGCGGTAAACATGATCGCGAATCTTGACGAGAGCCCGGAAGAGAATTTCGTTAAAAAACATATTCTTGCGGATATAGAGAAACTCGCATCCCAGGGACACGGTGAAAATGAGGCGCGGGAACTTGCGGGACTGCGGGTCTTCGGCT
The DNA here is from genome assembly GCA_031264395.1 of Treponema sp. GTDB lineage: Bacteria > Spirochaetota > Spirochaetia > Treponematales > Breznakiellaceae > JAIROE01. The sequence goes on from JAISEB010000063.1 coordinate 4,513, forward strand.
GTCCGCCGGGAAACTACGGAGCGGGTGTTGACATAATGATTAACAGCAGAAAATGGGAAAGTAACGCGGACCTGGCGAAGGTTTACGTCAACTGGAGTGCCCACGGCTACAGTAAAAAAATTCACGGCGAAAAACTGCCGGACCTTTTTATGAGGCGTCTTGAAAGCTGTACCGTTACGGTAAAAAACATTTCGTCCTGGGAATCCGACATGCTGGATGACGACGACTATTACAACTACCACGGCGGCCTCATAAGCGCGGTAAAGGCCGCAAGCGGGAAAACTCCGGCCTCATATTCGACCAACTGCGCCGACCCTGAACGCCCGGCGACAAGCAGTATTCAGGAAGACGCCGCGCGCATTATGCGGGCGCGTATCAACAACCCCCTTTGGGTAAAGGGACTCAAGGCACACGGTTTTCGCGGCGCCCAGGAGTTTTCCGCCATGGTGGATTTTGTTTTCGGCTGGGACGCGGCAGCCGGCATCATTGAGGACTGGATGTACGACTCAATCGCCGGTACCTATCTTCTGGACAAAGACCTGCGCGGGTGGATCAGGCAAAATAATCCCTACGCGCTCAGGGCAATGAGCGAACGCCTTCTGGAAGCCGCCCAGCGGGGCATGTGGAACGCCGGTGAAGAAACACTCGAGGAACTGCGGAAAATCTACCTTGAAACCGAGGGCGATCTGGAAGGGAGGCAGTCAATATAACCCAACTGTTCACGAATGTAACGGGCGTGTTCATCCCGGTTACCGCTTATCAGTTCCAGAACAAGGTATTCCGGTTTTAGGCGGCCCAGAAAACCGTTGATACGCCCTGTTGTAAAAGGTTTGTGCGTATCAATCTTTATGATATGGCTTTGCAGGGCGATTATTTTTTCAAAATAATCGCCTGAAAGGGTGAACGGGTTGGCCCGGGTTTTTTCCACATATTCGCCGCTCAGGGACATATGGAGATGAACGCCTTTTATAAAGCTTGTATCACGGTACAGCTCAAGTACGCTTTCGATATAATCACAGGCTTCATCGGGGCTTCGTATCTTTGTGTTGGTGTTCAGGAGATGTCCGGTATCAAGCATAACGCCTTTGTTTTTATAATTCACCCCTTCAAGAAGACGGCAGGTAATTTCAGGCCGTGTCATAGTAAGGCCGGTCCACCAGAGATTCTCGAAAAGCAGGGTAAAGGAATCGGCGCTGTTGTCAAAGATCTCGTTGACCAGCTCAATTGCCGCTTCAATTACTTCCCCATCTTTCCAGGGCGTTTTGCCGGTAACAGACTGATCGAGAGTCTCGTTTGACACATGAAATACCACATACTCAGGCGAGTAAGAACGGGCAAAGTCAAGATTTTTCCGGAAGCCTTTAACAAGGGCCTGCCGGTTTAATCCGCCTATTATTTTCCTTATCATTTCCTCCGAGCCGTATTCGGCAAGCATATAGCTCATATTGTTATTCCAGAAGCCAATCCAATCGTGTAGGTATCTAAGATGAACGCCAATAACATCATCCCGTTGAACGATACCCCTTTCATCCGGGCCGCCTTCCATAAGTTCAAGACCGTCAAGGCCGAGGTCTTTATAAAATTTTTCCAGGTCCGCATGATCCCCGTACCGGGGCAGATCGTGAAAACTCGTTGTCATGTTGGTAAGGAGTTTCATATTTGGCCCTGGGGCATACGCGCTATAACATCGCTAATCTTTTGTTTCCATGAATCAATGTCGGCGTCGGTTATGATGTCCACGGAACCCGCCTGAATCCCTTCGCCGTTACCGACCCGCGCTTCCATGTCCCCTTCGATGAGGAGATAGTTTGATTTTAATTCGTTAAGGGTTTTTCCATCAGGCTTCCATTTGCCCCTTTCGTTGAGTTCCAGCATGCGCCGGGCTATCTCTTCCAGCGCGTGGGGGTTGTTTTTGACGAACCATTCCCGGAATTCCTCATCATTGACGATTTGATTTGTCAATCTGTCGAGAAGCTCGTCGCTGAAACACTCGGTGAGGCACTGCATGGAAAAAATGTTCTGCGCAACGTTCATTATTTCAGACGCGCCGTCATATTCACGGCTCTTGATGTTCTCAAGCCAGAAGGGATTGAATATTGTTTCCTTCGCCCCGCAGTTTAAATTTTCGGCGAGGGTTTCGGTAATAATTTTCTTCCCCGGCTCGCTGGTACTCTGGTATTGGCGGATCGGCTTGCCGCCGAGATGTTTCGCGATAAGCCGGTACCCCCCCTGCACCTGGGCGCTGAAGTTGCAGTCAAGGCCGGAAGCCCGCCGCGAGGCGGTGTTATCGGCGCTGGCGTCTATCTCCCGGGCATTGGCGATAAAGGCGCCGACCTTTCGCTGCCCGTCAAGATTCCTGCCGTAAGCGTGGGATGAAGCGTGAATAAAATACTTGATGAGGTCTTTTTCATCTTTCCAGGCGCTGGCAAGAAGGGCGAGATCAAGGCCCGCGCCGTAAGTTCCGGGAGGATCACCGAATATGCGGATATTCCCATCACGTCCACCATCCCCTGCTTCCGGGTCCTCTTGGTATGAGCGCAGATGCTTCAGAACGTAATTGTCGCCGTCTTTCTCGTCCAGACCCGCCGCCATAAGAACCGCGTCATCCATCATCACCACGGCGGAGGGGTAGGTGTCCCGGTAGACGCCGGTTATACGGACCGTTACATC
>JAISEB010000205.1 GCA_031264395.1 Treponema sp.
AGCCGGGAATGATCCCGCATTGTAAAACACCCATACACCGTTACGCCATTCATGGGAAATAGTATAACACAGGGGAAAAAATCGCGCAAGCGGCGTTTCCGTACCAAAATAAGTCGAAAAAGTTCCGGTACAAAGTTTCGCCTTCTCTTCCTTTTTCGACCTTGCGGTAAATCTTTTCTTCCTTCCCTATATCTTATACTCAGGCGTGTCCATTGTGCCGTATTCAAGAAGGAGTTCTTCCAGCCTGTCCGCGGCGATGGGTTCCGGTATGGTAAAGCCGGTATTCGTGTCCAGCGCTTTTGCCAGCGAACGGTACTCTTCGGCCTGGGGGGCTTCCGGTTTGTACTGAACCACCGTCTGGCGGTTGATCTCCGCGTGCTGTACCAGATTGTTGCGGGGAATAAAATAGAGCAGGTGGCTGCCAAGTTCAGCGGCAAAGACGCGCAGGAGATCAAGCTCGTTGTCAACGTTACGGCTGTTGCAGATGATTCCGCCGAGTCTTACGCCGCCTTTCTCGGCGAATTTTTTGATGCCTTTGCATATGTTATTCGCCGCGTAGAGGGCCATCATTTCGCCTGACGCGACAATGTATATTTCCTTCGCCTTGCCTTCCCGTATCGGCATCGCAAAACCGCCGCACACCACGTCTCCAAGCACGTCGTAGAACACATAATCAAGATCGCTTGTGTACGCGCCCAGGCTTTCAAGCATGTCGATAGAAGTGATGATGCCCCGGCCCGCGCATCCGACTCCCGGCTCCGGCCCGCCCGATTCAACGCAGCGTATGCCCTTCCATCCGTTTTTGACCAGCAGATCAAGGGTTACTTCCTGTTTGTTGTCCCGTATGGTATCAAGCACCGTTTTCTGATGCAGTCCGCCCAGAAGAAGCCGGGTCGAGTCCGCCTTGGGATCGCACCCTACAACCATAATGTTCTTGCCGCCTTCCGCAAGAGCCGCCGTAAGATTCTGGGTGGTGGTCGATTTTCCGATTCCGCCTTTTCCGTAAATAGCGATTTGCCGTATTGGCATGTTGTCCTCCAGCCGTAAAAAATTTGGGGAAGCTCAGGAAACTCCGGTTTTCTGAGTCCCTCTACAGGGCCAGCCGCTCGCGCGCCTCGGTGTACATATCCTCAAGAAACTTGAGGCCGCCTGAGTAACCGGCGACATGCCCGTTTATTACCATGCGGGAAACCATGGGATACGAAACATTGACAAAAATACCGTTTATCTCCTGGGCAAGGTTTTTTTCCCAGCTGGAACCGATTACAAGCGGATTGCCGCCTGTGACCGCGTCCCTGATGTTCCGGTATATTTCATCGCCGTCCGTACTGAACACAATGTCCGCCGTAATGCCGTAATTAAGATTGCGGAATTCTTCCTCAAGGGGCTTCCGGTACGCCTCCGGCGTGTCATCGGTAATAAACTGGGCCACAGGGAACATCCCCAGATCGTTTACAAGAAATTTGGTGAACGCCAGGGCGTAATGGGCGTCCGCCACGGTGATAAAACGTTTTGATATTACCCGCTGTTCCAGAAAAATATCGGAGTAGCGTTCTATGTAATAATAATATTCATCTTCATGGGACGAGATGACTTTTTCGCAAAGCGCTTTATCGGCGCCGGTTCTTTCCGCCAGCGCCCGCAAAAAACGGGATGTTTCAAACGCGCCGACAGGAAGCACCGGGTAGTGCATGAAGGGCGTGCCGTATTTTTTTTCAAGAAAGCGGATGCTTTCAAGGCCGGCCCAGGGACCGATGAGCAGATTAAGCTGGGCGTCCGGAATCCGGTCTATGTTGGAAAGCCCCCGGCCATGGCCGAATATGGTGTTTGGCGCAAGCCCTATTTCCGCCGCCAGGGATTCAATTTCCCGCAGATTGCCGAGCCAGAACGCGTCCTGCATGGGGGGCGCGGAAAAAATGTTGAGGAGGCCCGGCTTAACCGAAGCCTTTCTGCGGGGAAGGTACTGATCGAATATGGCCTTTAGTATCCAGTCATGGCCCAGGTAGTTATTGCCCTTGAAACCGGGGGTATTGGCGAATATGACTTTTTTTTCGGCGTCGGCGAATTCCCCGGCAACTTCACCAACATCGTCGCCTATAATTTCCGAAGTGCAGCCTGTAAGCACCACAAAAAGATCGGCGTCGATGATCTTGAGCGCGTTTTCTATGGTTGACCGCAGTTTGTCCGAGCCGCCGAACACCACTTCTTTCTCGCCTATGCTGGTACAGGGAAAGATATTGGGCGAATACATGCCGGACGTGCCGTTGTTGTTGTTAAGTTTTGCGCCGCAGCCCGGCCCGGAATGCAAAACCGGTATCGCCCTTGGTATGGCGTGTACGGTCTGCATGGCCGCAAGGGCGCATTTATACCGGGGCTGATACAGCAGCTTTGCCATTAACGGCCCCCGTCCAGCAGCATCGCGTCGCTGGCGTTTTTATACCACCAGTCCGTATACGGCAGGCGGACCCGCGCGGCAAGATTTTTCTCGAAGCTGCGGTTCTTGATCGAGTCGGCAATATACTGGGCGAAATTCAGCGTTCCCCGGTAGCCGAAGGCCATGTATTCGTCGGCAAAATACACGGCGGTAATACCCTGCTTGATGGCCCACACGGTGCTGCCCGGATGCCGGGAAAAGTAGAGATCCGGCCTGTACGTGTTCAGTATGTTGAGTATCTCGTAGTTCTGCATGTCGGCAACCGAAAGGCCGATGTCGTTTGGCGCGTGTTCCTTAAGGTCTTCCAGCGCGGGGGGATTCTGGCCGTTGTCGTACTTGTAATCAAAATGCCAGGCGGCGGCCCACACTGTCCGTATCCCCAGCTCCTGCAGCACCCGGCTGACTTCGTAGGTATAACCGGGCCCCATGCCTATGACCGCGGTGCGGCCTTCAAGTTCTTTTTTAAGCGCCTCTATTTTGGGAAGGTACTCGTCCCGTTCCCGCTTGAGGTACGCTTCGGCCTCCGCCTCTTTGCCTATAGTCTCGCCGATTGTACGGAGCCATGTTTCAAACCCGGCTATCCCCGAAAAATTGATTGTCCTCACATAGGGCACGCCGTACAGCTCTTCAAGCCCGTTGCCAAGGTACGTGCCCAAAGTGCCGCACACGCATACTGTGGCAAGCGATTCGGAAAGATGCTCAAGTTCCTCAATGGAGGAATTCATGTAGAGGAACTGCGGCTTTACCCCGAAGCCGGCGAAAATTTCGGTGATCTGGGGACGGTGGCTTTCATAAAAATTTTTAAAGTTAATCACGGGACGTTTTTCCTTTGGAGGTTTTACGATTCCCCGCAGCACGGCGTGATCGGCCACATCAAAGCCCGAGGCCCATATACGCGACTTGAAGCCTTCGCAGTGTACGCTTTCCACCGGGATGCCAAGCTCTTCCCGGAGTTCGCCGGCAAGACTGTCGATGTCTTCGCCTATGACGCCGGAAACGCAGGAACTGGCAAGGAAGAGCGCCGCGGGGCGGTGGGTGTTGAATGTTTCAATGGCGATTTTTCTTAAAGGTTCAACCGCGCCAAAGACCGTATCGTTTTCATCAAGATCGGTGCCGACAAGGACGGAGCGGTTGGTCCGGCCTATGCGCGCGGCAATCTGCCGGGACAGAACGGCGGACCCGGCGGCGCCGGCGCAGCAGCCCGAAGGGGCGTGGTAGATTACGGCTATGTCCCGGATGTCAAGGAGCTGATCGATGGCGCACATGGAAAGGCACATGCTCGACTGGCTGAAGCAGCGTTCCCGGTTTTTTATTCCGCCGCACGCGGAACGTCCGGCCAAATCGCTTACACAGCCGTGATAGCCTGTAATCGAACCTAAACGCGCCTCCCTGACATTGGAAGACGGCTTTGAAAGCAGCGTAGTGTAACTCATCATAATCCTCTATAAATAATATTCGGGGGCGCGCTTGAAATTAAAACGCGACACAAACTGTTTTACGCGATCCTCCCTGGGCCTGTCAAAAATTTCAGGCGGGGAACCTTCCGCCAGAATTTCCCCCTTGTCAAGAAACACGACGCGGTCCGATATTTCATAGGCAAACTGCATCTCGTGAGTAACAATGGCCATTGTGGCGCCTTCGCGGGCAAGATCCTTGATAAGGGCAAGAATGTCGTCAACCATTTCAGGATCAAGGGAAGACGTAGGTTCGTCAAACAAAATTACCTCCGGGTTAAGAGCGACGGCGCGCGCTATGCCCACGCGCTGCTGCTGGCCCCCGGAAAGTTCGCGCGGCTTTGAATCAAGTTTTGAAGCAAGCCCCACCTTGGCAAGCACCCTTACCGCAGCCTCCTTTGCCGCCGGCTTTTCCATTCTTCTTGCGATAACAAGACCCTCCATGACATTTTCCAGGGCGGTCATGTTCGAGAACAGCGCGTAATTTTGAAACACCATCGCCGTTTTGCGCCGCATCGCTATTTTTTCTTTCTTGCGGATTCGTGAAAAATCGGCCTGGAGACCGCCTATCCGTATGGTGCCCGAATCGGCGTTTTCCAGAAAATTGATGCAGCGCAGCAGCGTGGTCTTGCCGGAACCGGAAGGCCCGATAACCGACACCACGTCTCCCTCGCGCACAAAAAAATCAAAGCCTTTAAGCACCTCGTCCGCTCCGAACGACTTGGTAATGTTTCTGATCTCAAGCAACTCAATTGTCTCCTTTTGGGGAATTGTACCTGAACCGCTTTTCAACAATCAAAAAGGCCCTTTCCACGACAATAAAAATCGCCCAGAAAATCAGCGCCGCCGCGACATAACATTCGAGGTAGCGGTAGTTGATTGTCGCGGCGCCGAGCGCGGTGTTGAGGATATCGCGCAGGCCTATCAGCACGGCGACGGGAAGCGCCTTGATGGCGTGAATCACCACGCCGCTGGCAACAGGAACGCATACCGGGACCGTCTGGGGCAGCACAATGCGGAAAAAGACAGCCGCTTCCCCGTGTCCTATTGAACGCGCGGCGTCGAACTGGCTTTTGTCAATGGATTCAAGGGCGCCCCGGAACATCTCCGACGATTCCGTGCCCGCCGAAACGGTAATGCCGATGACCGTTATAAGGGCGGCCGGAAAACTCCGCTCCTGCGCAAGCAGCACAAAAAGAATAAAATAAACAAGAATCTCCGGAAGGGCCTTCGTAACCGTTATCCACGCCGCCGCGGCGGTATGGATAACCGGCACGCGGTAAAAGCGTACAAGCGCGACAGGAAGGCCAAGAACCATTCCTGCCGCCACCGCGGAAAAGGCGATGCAAAGCGAGTACGGGATGGCCGTACCCGCTTCGGCCATTGCCTTGAACATGAACACAAGGTCAAAGTCCATTGAAAACCCTTTACAAACTGTTAAGATACGCGGTCAACACCCGCTCTTTTATGCTCTCCAGCGTGCCGTCCGCCTTCATGTCGCGCAGAGAACTGTCAAAGGCGTTTTGCAGACCGCCTGAGTCCTTTTTGAAAAGGAAGTACGCCTTTGAATAGATAAGAGGTTCCTTTGAGGCGATCTTGCAGTTAAGCCCCGGCATCTTGGCGTTGGTAAAATCCATTTCAAACTCGGTCAGGAGCTGGGCGGCCGTTGTCCCGTTCGCCATGTTGACGTTCCGCACATAGTCTTCCTCAAAGGCGGTGTAGTAAAGCTGCTGATCCGCCGGATGATTCTGGTTCCACGTTATCAGAAACGCTTCGTAGTTGGACCCAACCGAAGTGGCAAGAACCGCGCCGGGATTACCCGCCAGCTCTTCCAGCGAGGTAATATGCGCCCAGGGACCGTCGGCCTTCACGACAAGATAGCTGTCGTAGTCGTTGTAGCCTTCTTCGCCGTACAGGTACGTCCTGCGCCGTTCGGGGTTTTCCTCAAACTCGTGGGCGCCCACGTCGATCTTGCCCGAGGCCAGGGAGACCAGCACGTTTTTGAAATCGAAAACCTCAAACTCAAACGTGTACTGGGGAAGCCGCCTTCCTATTTCCTTTACAACCTCGATGTCAAAACCGGCAAGATTTCCCTCCGCGTCCCTGTAGCAGAAGGGCTCATAGTCCTGTCCCGTACCAATGATGATCTTTTCGCTTTTCTTCGCGCAGGAAAATACCAGCGCGGCCAGGAGCATGATGTATGCCGCTTTTATGAAAAGTTTTTTCATGATCAACAACCTCGCCTTGAAGGGCGGGGTATGAACCCCTTCGCTACGAATCAAAGTTTCTTTCACAATCATCTCCTTTTAATTGCGGCGGAATCGCCTCCGCCGTTCTGCCGGGCGGCATCCGCGCCGCCCGTTTTTCTTCATTGCCGATGCAATGGTTCACGGTGTTTTACGAAAAGGCCGGAAACACCGGTCCGTCGCCGACCGGGGCGCGCGGACCGCGCTGCCTGAGCCGTAACGGCGCTCCAGCGCCCTGAAACAGCGCTCAAAAAGAAACGAGAGCGCGACGAACAATACCGCCACGTCAAAATACGCTTCCAGTTTGTGCATCGAATGGTTGCCCAGAAGTTTTGCGCGCTCAAGCACGTCCATGATCCCCATTGCCGAAGCCAGGGCCGTATCGGAAAGCGCCGCCGTCAAAAGCCGCCCCGCCGAAGGAATCGCGATAACAACCATCTGCGGAATGATCACCCGGAGGTAGGTCTGCGGCTTTGAAAGCCCCACGGAAGCCGCCGCGTCCCACTGATCCCTGGGCACGGCAAGCGCCGCCGACCGTATCATTTCGGACGCGAAGCCTCCTACATTGAACGCGTAGGCAATCAGCACGAACAGCAGCTTGCTTGAACGGGTAATATCGATGCCCAGAGGCAAAAGAAGCAGGGGAAGCCCGTAGTAAACAACAAAAAGCTGGATAAAAATCGGAGTTCCCCTGATAAACGACACCATGACCGCGGAAATTTCACGCAAAACGGGAATTTTTTCGACGCGGGCCGCGGCAAAAAGCATGCCTATAACCAGCCCCGCGCCCGCCGAGACCGCCACAATAAGAAGGGTCACCGGCAGCATGGACGCTATTTTGGGAAAATACTCAAAGACATACTTCCACTCAAAGGAAACCATATCCCGTTCAACCGCCTTTTAATAGTAAATATAGCAAAATATTAATATTAAATCCATATCGGATTACTATGTGTTATCATACAAAAAAAATTTTGTCAATAGAGCCCGTTCCAAAATCGGCAATTCAGAATTTAATCACGGACAGAACGGACAAAACGGACTTTTGCTTTTTTCAGCCTCAAAATTCCCCTTAAAACAGCAGACTTTGAAGAAAAAATTTACCTCGAAGTCGAATAAGTCGAAAAAGGAAGAAAAAGAAAGGACTTGAAAGCAAAAACTTTTTCGACTTCTTCGACCTTGCGGTTAAAAATTCTTCCAAAACTTGGTGGTTTCTTGGAACATGAAAGTAAATACCTATGCCCTGTCGCCCTGCGCCCTTTATATGGACAGGGGCCCTGTTTTTTTTATAGAATGTTTTCAGGGTGAAAATCATATATATCGCCGTTTTCTGCTGCGTAGCGCTGGCGGCCTGCGGGACCCGCGCCGGAGCGCCGCCTTCTTCCGGGGCCGCGCTTGAGGAAGCGTCCATTACGGCGGCGGCGGACGCGCCCGGCGTAACGGAGGAGACGGAGACGGCGGCCATGCCGATGGAAGATGCCGGGCCGCCTCCCGGACCGGAATTTCCCTTCCGTTTTACGCTCAAGCCCGCTCCCCCCGGTATGACCGTCTCCTTTGACGGACAGGCGTTAAGGGGAAAGGACGCGGGGAACGGAACGGCCGCCTACGCCGTTGAAAAAAAGCCGGAAGGCGCGGGGGCGGGCGTGCTGTCCTTTACCTCGGAAGGATACCGGGAAATCAGCATGGAGGCGGCGGGCCTTGATGGCTTCCTTAAAAACGGGCAGCTTGAGATCAAGCTGGAAAAGGAAAACGGCGTCTTCGAAAAAATCACCGAACTCCAGACGGGGGTCCAGCCCAAAAGCGCGTATTTTTC
>JAISEB010000299.1 GCA_031264395.1 Treponema sp.
GGGTCCTCGATTTTTCGCCGGGAAAACCCCGAATCCTCACGGCGGACCCCCTTTCCGGCCTTTACGCCTCCCCCTGCCTGGAATTTTCCCTCAGGATGATACGGGGCGAAGGCGGGACCCGCGCCGAAGAAGGCCCGTCCATTACGGTGGTAACGGAAGGGGCCCCCCGGCTTTCCTCCGGGGAAATTCTTCCGGGGGGAAACTCGATCTTTATTCCGGCGGGAAACACGGCGGACCTTGAAGGGGATTTTACCGCTTTCGCGGCGTCAATTCCGGCCCGGCCTGGGAGCGGGCACGAATAATGCAGATCCTTGTCGACGCCGATTCCTGCCCCCGGGCGGCCCGCGCCCTGGTGCTCCGCGCCTCGGAAAGAACGGGGATACGGGCCGTATTTGCCGCCAACCGCCCCATTCCCGGCATACGGGGAAAAACGGCGGTAATGGAGATCTGCCCCCCCGGCGAAGGGGCGGCGGACAACCGTATCGTGGAGCTTGCCAGCCGGGGGGACCTCGCGGTAACAAGGGACATTCCCCTGGCGGCAAGGCTCGTGGAAGCGGGAGCGGCGGTAATAGACGACAGGGGCCGGGAATATACCCCCGGCAACATACGGGAAAAACTTTCCCTGCGCAACATCAGCGTGGAATTTGCCCTGTCGGGCCTTGGGGCGGAACGGAACGCCGTCTACGGCAGAAAGGAACTCAAAGCCATGTCGGACAGCCTTGACCGCGTTCTTTCCAGGCTGGCAAGGGGAAAACCCGCGCCCGGTTAACCCGCGGCCAAGCTTCCCTAATGGCCGGCTTCCGGGTAGAGGCTCTGTATCTGCTTGATACTGGGAAGTATCTCGAAAAAAATGGACACGAGTTCGGGATCGAATTTCGTTCCCGACAGGTTTCTTATCTCCGCGAGAACCTGTTCCTCGTCCCAGGGCTCCTTGTACACCCGTTTTGAGCACAGGGCGTCGAACACGTCGGCAACGGCAACGATACGGCCCGTAAGGGGAATTTCTTCCCCCTTCCTCCTCAGCAGTTTTCCGTCCGGGCCGGTCTTGAGAGGCGCTTCGGTATAGGGATCCACCCAGCCCGGATAGCCCGTGCCGTCCCAGTTTTCATGATGGGTAAGGGCTATGTCCCCTGCTATGTTGTCGATGGGGTCCTGGGGGTCCTCAAAGAGCTGCGCCCCGTACAGGGTATGACGCTGCATGATGAGGTACTCCTCGGGGGTAAAGCTGGCGGGTTTCTTCAAGATAACATCCGATATGGCAACTTTTCCCACATCGTGAAGCATGGCCGCTATTCTAAGCGTGTCCCGGAATTTTTCACGTTCAATCTCGGGCACGCCGTGATGGTAGGCCCAGCGGTCGTAGATCTCGACGGCGTAACCGGCGACGCGGTTGACGTGGGTGCCCGTTTCCTTGGGGTCCCGGAGTTCCGACATCTTGATCATGCGCAGTATCATGGCCCTGGTAACGTAGGCCCGCTGCAGCGCCACCGTGGCGTTGGCCGCGAAATGGGTGATAAGAAATTCGTCGTCGGAGGAAAAAGGAACGGTCTTCCCCGTTTTATTCTTCGCGTTAATCACCTGAATGACCCCAAGCAGGCGGCCGTCGGCGGTGACAAGGGGAATGGTCAGGGTGGACGTGGTCTTGTAGCCGGAAATCCTGTCAAAGGACTGGTTAAAGGAATAAGGAGCGTTGCCGGGAATGTTGTACATGTCGGCGATGTTTATCAGCGTCTTGGTCAGCGCGCAGTACCCGGAAATCGATTTTTCATCAATAGCAACGGAGAATACCGAATAGATCATCTTCTGTCCCTTGGGCAGTTTTTTCTGAACGGTATTATTTTGGGCGTACTTTATGACCAGCTTGCTGGTCTGCACATTATCTTCAATCTGATTTTCTTTTACGTAAATGGAACCGGCGTCGGCGTGAACCACGTTCCTGGCTTCAAGGAGTATCCGTTCCAAAAGAAGATCAAGGTCCTGAATCTGATTCAGTTCCGAATCGATGCGTATGATAGATTTGAAATCGGTTTTTTCCCCGGCCATAAAACCCCTTTTCTCTTATTGCGGCGAACATTGTTCAATATTTCAAGGTACCGAACAATTCTATTCTACAACAAAACCGTCATGGGGAACAAGCGTCACGGCGGAATTATACAACGGGCGTAAGGAAAAAACAAAAAAACACCCCGGGGAAAGGAGTAACCCCGGGGCAGAAACACAAAAAAGGAAGAAGTATGAACCTTTTATTATATCAACAACGGCGGCGGGGAAAAGGTTACACGGAGGATGATAATTCGGCCTTCCATCCGGCGATAAAATGTTCATGGGCCGCTATGGTGGCCGCCATGACGACATCCTGAAGATCCCCCCGGCCCGCCCAGTCGCCGCCGTCAAGGACATACAGGTGCCGCAAGACGCCTTCAATATCCTGTACCGTACAGGACGGATCGGATTCCCGGCGGCGGCAAAGGCCCCTCAGCTCCCCCTCAAAAGTTTCCGTGTAGGTCCTTTCGCGCCAGTCTACGGAAGCGCCTGTCACCGGGAGGGCTCCGTATAGACAATGTCCCGTACCGTTTCCGTCCTTGAAACGGGGACAAGAAGCCCGAAGGCTTCCTCCCAAACGGTTTCCCCCCGAATCCGCCAGTTTCCCCTTTCGTCCGTAACGTAATCGCAGCGGAAATCCGCCCCGTCCCCGTGCATCCTCACCAAAAAGCCGTTTTCATCCCACTGGAGGCTGAGACGCGCGGGAGCGTCCGTTCCGGCGGCCCCGGTATCCCCGGTGTCCCCGGCAGTCTCGGACGGGGCGGCGTCCCCGGAATCAAGCTCCCAGTAAACGGGACGGTCCCGGTAATAAACGGCGGACGAAGCGCCGGTAACGGCAAAACCTCCCGCGCCGGAACCTTCGGCCCGGCGCTTTTCGGCAAAGGAAACGCGGCCGCCGCTTTCGAAACGGTACGTCTCAAGGGACGTTCCTGTCTCGTCACGCATTTCAACCGAAAGGACGCGGCCTTCACGGACGGCGGTTTTCGCGTAAGCCAGCGCGCGGCCTTCCCCGTCGTACCAGGTTTCCGAAACACCGTCCGCCGAATCTTTAAGGATCACAAAATAGAAAACGCCGTTCCCGCTTACCCTGACAAGGCTTTCCGGTCCGGGGCCAAAAAAACCTGGGGGAAATTCGGCCGTCCAGAGGCCCTCCCCGCCAGAGTCCGCGGCAAGGCGGAGAATTTCACCTTCGCCGCCGTACTCAACCGTGACCATCGCAAGCCCGGCCGAAAGACCCGGACCGCCCAAGGGCCGTGGAAATTCAAGAAGCCTGTTTTCCTCGTCCCGGCGCACGCGGTACTCACGCCCGCCTGAACGGAGGGTCACAAGAGACGCGCCGCCGCGCGGGGTAAAGGCGTCGGGAGGAATTTCCCGGGGCCAGAGGGGATTCCAGAGGATCTCCCCGCCTCTAATGGTTTCAAGAAGCGGGGCAATAACAAAGGGAACGCCTTCCGCCATGACCGGAACGCCCGCGAATGAGGGAAGCAGGAACAAAACGGCAAAAGGCCCGAACTTCATGTCTTAACTCCTGTTAATAAATCCGGGAGAGGCAAAACGTTCGCGGGCAAGAACGCGGGCCCGTTCATCCTCTTCCGCCGTTGGGGAACAGGGGGAAACAGGGGACGATCCGCCCGTTTCCGAGGTATACTCAAGGGAAAGCCGCCGCCTGAAACCTTCGGTGAGGGCTTCCTCCGCCTCCTCAAAGGAAACGGGCCTGTCCAAAACGGCGCGAAGGCCCGTTACTTTGGAGGCGGAAACGCCGAGCAGTTCCCGCATCAAACCGGGATCGGTATCCAAAAGAACCGTACCGTGCTGAAGAAGCGTGTCCCCCCGGCGTATTTGAGCGTTACCCGATATTTTTTTTTCTCCCGCGTAAATATCGTTGACCGGCTTGAAGCGGGAAGAGACCCCCAAAATGGAAAGCCCTTCCATGACGGCCCCGCATATCAGTTCAAACGACGGAAGGACGCACGGAGGGGGGAAAATAACGCTGTAGGTAATTTCAGCCTGATGAAAAACCGCGCCGCCGCCCGAAAGCCGGCGCACAATGTCCACGCCCCTCTTTTCGCACGCGCCGAGGTTAACCACTTCGGAAATCTTCTGGAAATAACCTATGGAAACCGCAGGAGGCTCCCATCCGTAAAAACGGAGAACGGGAAGGCCGCCCTCGCGGGCGCTCTCAAGCAGCGCCTCATCAAGGCCCATGTTGTAAAAAGCGCCGGCGCGGCCCGTGCGGACGAGCCTAATCTTCAGCGGCATGGTAGCTTGTCCTCGCGAAAGGGGCGGATACGATGCGGGAAAACCCCCTCGCGCGGGCCTCTTCGGCGTAACAGTCGAAGGTATCGGGGTGAAGGTACTCAACAACGGGGATCTGCCCTTTCCCCGGCCGCAGGTACTGGCCCATCACCAGAGAGTCAACCCCGGCTTCCCTGAGTTCATCCATGGCGGCAAGCACCTCTTCCTTCTTTTCACCAAGCCCCAAAAGCAGGCTCGATTTGGTCACGGGTATTCCCGCCTCTTTTGCCGCCTTCAGGGTTTCAAGGCTTCCGTCAAAAGAGGCCCTGCCGTCCCGTATATGCTGAAGGGAACGGACCGTCTCGACATTGTGGGCAAGCACGTCGGGAAAGGCGGCGGACATGACGGCAAATTCGCCGCGGCGGTAATCGGGGACAAGAGCCTCCACTTTGACGCCGGGAATACGCCTCCTCAGCGCCGCCGCCGCCGCCGCGTAACAGGAGGCCCCCCTGTCGTCAAGATCGTCCCTGTCCACCGAGGTAAGCACCACATAACGGAGGCGGAGTTCCCCGGCCGCCGCCGCGACGGCGTCCGCCTCGTCCGCCCGCAGCGGCTCCCCGGTCTTCCCCGAGGCAACGGCGCAGAAACGGCAGGAACGCGTACAGATCCTTCCCATCAGCATAAAGGCCGCCGTTCCGCTTCCCCAGCATTCGCCCCGGTTGGGGCATTGCGCCTCGCCGCAGACCGTATGCAGGCAAAAGCGCCCGAGGATCTCCTCCAGCTTCGCGCCGGAATCCCCCCAAGACGCGGGCCGCCGTATCCAGAGGGGCTTTTCGCGTTCCTGCGTTCTTGATTCGGGGGATGTTACGCATGCCGGCTTTTCCATCTTCGCTACTCCCTCTGCGGCGTAAAACTCAGCGCCAGAACTATGGGAAGAAGCAGAAGCTGATCCGTTATATTGTCCTGATAAAAAGCGGGAAGGAGCTTGATCAGCATGGACACGGCAAGTCCAGCGAGGCTGACGCGCCAGAGCAGGGTGAGCAGCCTTCCCGGCGGTATCTTTTTTTTCCCGCCCGAGGCGTACATGATTCCCAGCGGGACAGCGGCGAGCAGAAGAGGGTTAACAAAGAGGAGGTTGCTGTTGTGAAAGGTATAGTCGTGGTTGGTAAAAAAGGTCATGAAGAAAAGAACCAGCCCCACCCCGCCGAAGAAAAGCCCCAAAAGACTCTGGCTTGCGCCAAGGAGAAGCCTTCCCGCGCGGGGACGTTTTACCCGCACAAAGGAAAAGAAGAGAAGGAGGATTGCCGCCGCCGTGCCCGTGACAAGAGCGGCGGGCCACCGTCTGGGAGGGGCGTCAAGAACGGCGGGCCTGTTTTTGGCCCGGTAGATAAACTCAACACCGGAAACCAGCTTGCGCTCCGTTCCCGACGGATCGGTGTAGTAAAATTCGTCAATCCGCTTCCCAAGTTCCGAGGGAAGAAACATGTCGTCCCACACGGTAATGGGAACGTCAATGGTTTGTCCCATAAGGAAATTAAGCAGCCAGTCCATGAAGGGTGAAAACCATGTGTGGCGGACCACATGCTGACGCAGGGTAAAACGGCCCGGCTCGTTTCCGTATTTTTCCCCGAACTGGCCTTCTACCGCCATGTCGATAATGTCCCTCACAGGATGCGAACAGTTCTTCCTGAAATGATGGTACAGATAGTCCCGGTTTTCGGGGAGCACGTTGTTTTCCGCGAAGCGCCGCACTTCCTCCCGTTTTTCCGGGGGAAGATCCAGCGTGTAAACGGTCACGTCCCGGTTGGTGCGTATGTAACCCGCGATGTTGGCCCAGGAAGGAGAAACGCCGCAGCTGTAAAGCAGCCGCCCCAACGCGAAATTCAGAAAAAACCGCTCGTTCTCAAAAGAGAAAAGCCCGTAGTCGTAAAAATTGCTCCGGCCGGTTTTTGTGTCGTCTATGATAAGGGCGATATGGCCCCACCAGAAGTAGAGTTCGTCCCCGGGCCCCATAACGGCTATCCGTATGACAAGGTTGTCGCCGGGGCGGCCGGTTTCGTTTTGAGCGGGAAGAAAGGCGGCCAAAAAGAGGAGCGTGCATGCAAGAAAAAGAACCTTCTTCAACGGAAACATCCCGGCCGTGTTCATTGCGCGCCGTCAAGACCGCTGCGGCGGGCAGACTTCGCGGCAAAGCCAAGCAGGAGGACGCCCGCGGCAAGAAGAAGGGGAAAAACCGCCGCGGCAAGCACGCCCGTTTTGAGCGTTGTCCTGTTCATCACCGCGCCGGCAAGGCCGGGACCGGCGGCGCATCCCACGTCGCCCGAAAGGGCAAGCAGGGCGAACATGGCCGTTCCCCCCGACGGGAAAACCCTTGACGCAAGGCTGAAAGTTCCCGGCCACATAATCCCCACCGAAAGCCCCGAAACCGCGCAGCCCGCGAGCGAAAGAAAGGGATACGGCGAAAATACCGTGACAAAATAACTTGCCAGGCACAAAGCCGCCGCGCCGAAGAGTATCCGCTCAAGTTCAAGCTCGGTCTTCCTCGAGCCGAAAAAAACCCGCGAAAGGCCCATAAGAGCGGCAAAAGCGCAGGGGCCCAGAAGATCCCCGGCGGTTTTGGAAACCTTAAGGCCCGCCTCGGCAAACAGCGATGCCCACTGGGACATGGCCTGCTCCGAAGCGCCTGAGGCTATCATCATGACAAAAAGAATGACGAATACTTTTTTGGAAAAGAGGACCCTGAGGGGAAACGCCTTGACGGCCCCTTCGTCCGAAAGGCTCTTCATGGGAACGGCCGCGAAGAAGAATATGTTCGCGAAGGGAAGCGCCGCCCAGAGCATGGGAAGATACCGCCAATCCGCCGTTCCGACAGTTGTAAAATACAGGGTGGAAAGCAGCACAACTCCCACATAGCCCCAGCAGTAGAACGAATGAAGCAGGGCCATGGCCGCCGATTTGTTGCCTGTGGGAAGGGCCTCCACAATGGGGCTCACTATTACTTCAAGAAGCCCGCCCCCCATGGCGTTGATCACCACGGCAATGACAAGCCCCGCGTAAGGAGGCATGACAAAGGGAAGGGTTCCCATGAGGAGGAGGCCCGCCGTACAGAAAATATGGGCGCTTACAGCCGCCGCCCTGTAGCCTATACGGTCGGCAAATTTTACCGCCGCGAGATCGACAAGAAGCTGTACGGTAAAATTAAGAGAAACAAGCAGCGCCAGTTTTCCCAATGAAACGTCAAACTGGCGCTGAAAAGTCAACAGCAGAAGCGATCCCAGATTGTTGACTATGGCCTGCGTCATGTAACCGGCATAACAGGCCGCCACGGTATGCCGGTATGAAAGCCTTTTCATGCGGCCGCGCGGATCAGCCTCCGTAAACGGCGATCATGACGCCCGCCGCGATGGCCGTTCCTATAACGCCCGCGACGTTGGGCCCCATGGCGTGCATCAGAAGGAAATTCCCCGGGTCGTCGTCAAGGCCGACCTTGTTGGAAACCCTGGCGGCCATGGGCACGGCGGAAACACCGGCCGAACCGATGAGCGGGTTGATCTTCTCTTTAAGGAAGAGGTTCATGAATTTGGCGACAAGAACCCCCGCGGCGGTCGCGATGGCGAACGCGATAAGCCCCATCACAACGATAATGATGGAAGAAGGATTGAGGAATTTTTCCGGGGTCATCTGGCTGCCGACGCCCAGGGAAAGGAACATGGACACGATGTTCATGAGGGCGTTCTGCGACGTTTCGGAGAGCCGCTCCACCACGCCGCATTCCCTTATGAAGTTGCCGAACATGAGACAGCCGATAAGAGGGGCGGCCGCGGGAATAAGGAGCAGGGTCAGCACAAAAACCACGATGGGGAAAAACACCTTTTCCGTTTTGGACACGGGCCGCAGCTGTTTCATCCTGATAAGCCGCTCCTGTTTGGTGGTAAGGGCCTTCATGATGGGGGGCTGTATGATGGGAACGAGGGCCATGTAGGAATAGGCCGCCACCGCCACGGTGGCAAGAAGATGGGGGGCAAGCTTCGCCGCGACATAGATCGTGGTGGGACCGTCCGCGCCGCCGATGATCGACACCGCGCAGGCTTCCCTGAGGTTAAAGGCCACCTCAGGCAGGAAGTTGGCGACGCTGACGAAGAGCATGGTAGCGAACACCCCGAACTGGGCCGCCGCGCCGAGCAGGGCGGTTTTGGGGTTGGCGATAAGGGGGCCGAAATCGGTCATTGCCCCTATACCTATGAAAATGATTAGGGGAAAGAATTCGTTTCCCACGCCCGCCTTGTAGATAATATCCAGAAAACCCTGCCCCTCGCGGGTGCCGTCGGCCAAAAGATGGCCGGCCTCGCCCATTCCCGCCATGGGAATATTGACGAAGATGACGCCGAATCCTATGGGGACAAGCAGGAGCGGCTCAAATCCCTTTGCCACCCCAAGGTACACAATAAGAAAACCCACCGCGACCATGAGCAGTTCCTGCCAGCCCAGAACCGTGATGTCCTTGTTGGACGGGGTCCGTTTGGGCGTACTGTCGGTGATAAATTTGAATATGCCCGTCGTCTCGGCGATGTTGATGATGAAGCTCTTAAGGGAAACACGGGGTATGTTCTGGCTGTTGGGAATGATACCTTCGAGGTTTCTGAAAGAAGGCAGTTCATCGGCCTCCGGGGCCCCCTGGGCGCCTGCCCTGGGCATAAAGGAAAATATAAAAGCGCCCGCTACAATGACGAGGCACAACTTGGCAATCAGTACGGGGTTTTTTTTCAGGTCTGTCATGTTTCCATCCTTAATTCGGTTTACGTTTGGTTTATCAGCCGATTTCGGCAATAGGCTGCTGAGAGGCAATCTGGACGCCCGGCTGTACAAGGAAATGAACCGTACCCGAAACGGTAGCCTTTATTTCCAGCTCCATCTTCATGGACTCAATAATAACTACCGTGTCGCCCGAGACAACCTGCGCGCCTTCGTTTACCGCGTAGCGGAGCAGGGTTCCGGCAACAGGGGCGGGAATTACGGTGGAAGCCCCGCTTGGAGCGGAAACCGGGGAAACGGCTTCCGGCGGAGCGGCCCCGGCGGCCGGATCGGATACCGCCGCCGGAAGGGGAACGCCCGCCCCCAGGATTTCGGCGACAGGCTGCTGGGAGGCTACCTGCGTGCCGGCCGGCACAAGGAAGTGTATTTTACCCGGAGCGGTGGACTTTATCTCCAG
>JAISEB010000322.1 GCA_031264395.1 Treponema sp.
ACGGCGTTTCTGTCCAGATCGGTACGGGCAAATTCCGCCGACAGGGATTCTATCTTCACGTTTCCGGTTTTTTGCACCGTAAAGTACCGGAACCCGTGGTAGGTAAACCGGGGGGCGTATTCCTCAACGCCCCTGTCTCCCCGGAGAATGTAGTTGTCCTGGCAGCGGGCGGTGCGCAGGGGAAGCATTTGAAGATCGCCTTCGGAATTCAGCACCTCCGCGAAGGTGAGCGATACTTTGTCGCCCCGTTCTCCTGAAACACGCAGGCGCACCCAGCCGGTACGGTTCGCCCCGGCGTCCCACAGTTCCCTGCCGCCGCTCAGGGTGCGCAAGAGGCGCGGCTCGAATGCGCCGGTAACCCGTACGGGCGGCAGCAGTGCGCCTACAAGTTCGCCTCCTGGGGGCTCCACAACGGTACAGTGTATCCAGCCGCCGGGGCGCTGGTGTTCGGCGGTACCCGCCAGGGTATACTCAGGCGTATCCCAGCGATCTTTTTCCAGTCTGGCATCGTAATCTTCCCCGTCGTAAATGCTGTTACAGGTAATGGGCCCCCGGGCCACAAGCCAGCCTGTGCCCCAGTCGGTATATTCCTCCTGTACCGTTCCGTCTTCAAATTCGATGTTAAGCTGGAACAGCGCCTTGGGGTGGCCGGCCCAGCCCGTACCCAAAACAATCCCCGCCGCGTTGGCCCCGGGCCGTATATCCTTTGTCACGTCATAGGCGGAGTAGAGAATTGTTTTTGAAAAATCCATGGCGCCCGGGTCCAGAAGCCTGTCTCCCACTCTGCGGCCGTTAAGCCGCAGCTCGTAGTAACCGATACCGGCGATATAAGCCCTTGCCCGCTTCACCTTTTTTTCCGGGACATTGAATCCGTAACGGATGGTAATGCCGTTTCCTGTCATGCCCCCCAGAAAACTCAGCCACCGGCCTTTCCAGTCGGTTTTCTTGAGCAGTCCCATTTCAAAAAACGCGGCGTCGCTGAAACCGGAGGGATTTCCCTCTTCGTCCCATATACGCACCTTCCAGTAAACCCGCCGGGCGCTTGTCAGGGGCGTGCCGTAATAGGGGATGCCGCAGAATTGATCCCCCGCGACCTTACCTGAATCCCAGAGGGTGTATTCACCTGAGTCAAGTTCTTCCTGCGTTGAAGACGCCGCGATTTGATACGCGGTCTGCCTGCCGCCGGGGCGATCGCTTTCGCATCTCCAGGAAAGCAGGGGATGCGCTTCATGCACGCCAATGGGATTTTCCGTGTATTCGCAGCGCAGAAACACCGGTTTTATCTGGTTCATTTCTTCTTCTACCTGATAATTACCATCGTGTAACAAGGCAGCCGGGAAAGGCGGACAAGCAGGCTGCCGTTGGCGGCGGGGGCGTATTCAAGCCCCGCCGGTGAACCGTCCAGAGTAAGGGCGCGGACCACCTCCGGCGGCTTGTGCCTCAGGGTAATCGTAACCTTTCCTTCGTTTGCCTTGTGAGTTTCCTTGTCAAAGTCATAGTTGAATACGTGCAGCACCGTAGAGGAAGCGGCAATAGTCTTTTGAACATAGATGTTCCCGTTATCCCAATCAAGGATGCGCAGGGGCGCGTAAGCCTCGTCAATGTCCCGGCACAATTCCCGCACCGATTCCCTGGGCCGCCCGCCGTAAGGCCGCAAAACCGCCCCGGCCTTTACCGCGGCGTCCGCCTCTCCGGAAAGATTTTCCGCGTAGGAACCGAAGATGAAGAGCTTTTTCTTTCCGGCCGCTTCCCATGCAAAACGACTGAGCAGGGCGGCCTGGTTTTTGGTCAGGAAACCGCAGTCGGCGCTGACAATAATGTCGTAAGGGGCAAGGTCTTTCGCGGTAAGGGTATCGGCCGTAAGGCCGCCGTCCCCCAGAACGGCCACATCAAAGGGAATCCGTCTGTCTATCAGCTTTTTTCCGATCTCGAAATAGGGAACCCAGGAAGCCCTGTCGTCATAGGAAATCGTGTAGCTTAACAGATCCTCCGTGTCGCCGATTGAAAGCAGTTCTCCCTGCCCGCTCTGCCAGTCCCGGAACACGTTGGAATGGTAATCGTAGAGTACCAGTACGTTGTAACCGGATTTTGTGCCGAAGTACTGTTCGTTGTCATAGAGGAAGGCCTGCACCTCCCCGGCGGTTTTTCTGGGAGCGTAGAACGCGTCGCGGGCGTATCTTCCCATCCATGCGCCGTAAGGATAACACATGGAAATTCCGTGGGCCGCCGCTTCCATTACAAAGAGCCGGTAGTAGTCGTCGCCCTTGCCGTTGTGTATGTGCTCCACAAACTTCTGGATAAAACCGTCATAGGGGCTTTCGGTCAGGATAAGTTCCCTGTCGCCGGTGTAGCCCGCGGCCATGCGGTACCACTCGTGGCGGCGCAGAATGGTCCGCCTGTTTTCGGTAACGCACAGATCCACCGCGTCCAGGGAGGACCTGTAGAGCATGTGCAGATTAAAGAAATTGGCGCTTACTTTAACGTCGATGCCGCGCTTTTGTTTGCCGTAGTCTCTTGCGTACTGCACGATCTCCCGGAAGTATTTATTTTCCGTTTCCACCTGAAAATCCCAATATTCCCTGGCAAAGGGAATGTCCTTGAGCCGTTCGGGCCATCTGATGTGCCGGTCCCGCAGGTACTTTCCGTAGTCAAAAGCGTCAAGATCCGTTTCCGCAAGCTCCCCGCAAAGGGCCCCTTCGTCCCGGCGGCGTTTGAGCCACGCGCGGAACAATTTCATGCAGTCCTTGCAGAAACAGCCGCCATAGGAAATCGTGGTCAGGGGGTTTTCGGTCTCGTCAAGCTGTATCGCCACCGCCCCGGCGTCAAGGACAATTTCTATCTGTTTTTTAAGATACTCGCGCCACACAGGATTGTTGCGGCAGGTACCGTGGCAGGTCTGGGTGTAACCTTCAACCTCCACCCACCAGCTGTGGGAAGCTTCCCCGTACATGGTCCGGGCGGAACATTCTTCCCAAAGATCGGTGACTTTTTCACCGTCGCTGTTGACAAGGCCGTTGGGGAAGTAATCGGCAAATTTTTTGGCGAACAGTTTCGGATAGGTGTCTTGGGTAAATTCCCTCAGCCCGTACCAGTCGTGATCCCCTTCATGACGTAATATGTTTATTTCCAGTATTTCCGATTTGTCCTCATTAAACCGGGCGGGAAATTCCCAGTTCTGGGCCTGGTAGATAACCGCGTAAGGAGTAATGCCCCGGCGCAGGCACTCTTCGTTAAATTCCTTTTCGTTCATATATCCGTGGAAACGGGCCTGCGGCATTACCGGACCGTAAATCTGGCTTTCCAGGAAAGGAAGGGAAACCGCCCCGCCTCCCATCATGCTCCAGGCCAGCATGGTCGCGTGGTTGTTTTCCAGATCTTCAATCATCCCCTGATTTTTCATGGGATGAACCGGATGGGTGTTGGGACGATGGGGCAGCCA
>JAISEB010000330.1 GCA_031264395.1 Treponema sp.
GGGCTTGTCACCCACTTTTACCACCGTTCCGCCGGAACCGTCCCTGCCGGAACATCGAAGCTCTGCACTATAGGGGATTACGCCGCCATGCGGCTCTGCGGCGCGGCGCAGCCTGTTATGCACGCGACCAACGCCTGTGCGCTCGGCTTTTTCGATCCCCGCCGTTCCGGTTTTGATTTTAAGACGCTTGAAGCCGCGGGCATTGATCCGGCGCTTTTGCCCCGCGCCGCCGGGGATTTCGCGGCGGCGGGCGAGATCCGGGAAACACGCGGAAACGGGCCTGTCCCCGTTGCGGCTGCCATCGGCGACAATCAGGCGGCTTTTCTGGGAAGCGTCCGCGCCGGCGGCGCGCTTGTAAACATTGGCACGGGAGGACAGATTTCGCTGACAGGCGGGGCGGACGGGAATTCCAACGGCGAAAAACACCAGGACGCTCAGGGCTCCCTTGAACAGCGGCCCTATTTTGAGGGAAAGTCCCTCTACTCAGGCGCGTCCCTCTGCGGCGGCAAGGCATACGCCATGCTGGAAGAATTTTTCCGGGCGGTGCTGCGGATGGCCGGTGTTTTGGACGGCGTTCCCCTTTACGGCGCGATGGAAGACGCGCGGCGGGAAGCGGCGACGGGGGAAGACGCGCCGGGTGTATGTGCCGGAACAAAAAACGCCGGGGAAACGCTTCTTGTCAACACCATGTTCGAAGGAAGCCGCCGGGACCCGCTGCTGCGCGGCTGGATAAAGAACATCTCCCCCGCCAATTTCACGCCCGCCGCCCTGATACGCGGTTTTCTTGAAGGCATGGCCGGGGAGCTTTACGGCATGCTGCCCGAAGCCGGTTCGGGCGGGCATTCCGCCGCTTTTTCCCCGGAAAAGATCACGTTTCTTGCGGGATCGGGAAACGGAATACGGAAGAACCCTTTCCTGCGGCGCGTCATCGAAAAGAAATTCGCCCTTCCCCTCATGATGCCCCTGCACGAGGAGGAAGCCGCTTTTGGCGCCGCGCTTTACGCGCTGATATGCGCCGGGCGCTTCCGGGGAACCGCCGACGCGGCCCGGCTGATAAAGTATCAGGGGGAAACGCCGTGAAGGCGCGCATTTCCGCGGCGGTTTCGTCGGGAATAGCCGCCGTTCTTGGCTGGGTTGTTCTTTCGGCCCTTGTGTTTTTTATCGCCTGGACAATGCAGGACCGCGCCCGTCTCATACGCGACAACGACAACGAGCGCATCTTCAACATGCTTTTTACCAGTCTCCGCGGCTATGACGATTTTGCCGCGGCGATAGAAGCGACTCCCGCGCTTGCCGAACGGATACAGGGCTTTGCCATATACGGCGACGATCTTCATTCTCTGTACAGATGGGGAAAAGCGCCTCCTGTTTTTGATGAAGGAATCCTCGGCGGCGACAGCCGCCCGAACCGGTTTGGCCGTTACACCATACCGGACCCGAAGGGAGCGTCGGTTAAATTTGTCCTCCGCACCGGACACATGCCGAGGGAACGGATGATGGAAAGAAGGGGCGAAGACCCGGCGCCTCCTTTTCATCATCCTTTTATGGGGAAGTATCTGTACATCGATACGGTACATTCCGCCTGGCGGCGTACACAAACAGTATCGGCAATACTTCTTCCCGTTGTGGAAGTCGTTCTTCTTTTTCTGATGTTTTCGGTCCGCAGTCTTTATCTCCGCAACCGTGAATACCGGAGGCGCATAGAATCCCAAAAAAATCTCGTTGTGCTGGGAACCGCGGCCGGTACGCTGGCCCATGAAATAAAGAACCCGCTTCTTTCCATACGCCTTCAGACGGGCATTCTTGAAAAGAGCCTTGACGGAAAGGGAAAGGAAGAAATCACGCTTATCAATCAGGAAGTTGCCCGGCTGTCGTCTCTTGCCTACCGGGTGAATGATTACCTCCGCGAGGGGAAAGGAAGTCCCGTTCCCCTTAATATGTACGATCTTCTTGCCGAAACTTCCCGGCGGCTTTTTGGCCGTAATATTGTGAAAGAAGATTCGGCGAAGGACATCTTTGTCATGGCGGACGCCGACCGCTTCCGTTCGATCTTTGAAAATTTGATGCGGAACGCGCTTGAATCGGGCGGCGGTGAAAAGGGAGCGGGCGCTTCGGCGGAAAGAAGCCGCGGAGAGGCCGTTATCCGCGTTTACGACCGGGGCCGGGGCGTTGCCTCTTCCGAACTGCCCCGTATCTTCGATCCTTTTTTTACAACCAAGAGCACGGGAACCGGCATCGGGCTTTCCGTCAGCAGGCGTTTTGTTGAAGCCGCGGGGGGAACCCTCACGCTTAAAAACCGCGAGGGCGGCGGGGCGGAGGCGGTCATCGTTATCGCCGAATACCGGGGAGCGTCATGATGCGGGTCCTTATTGTAGACGATGAAAAAAACATACGCGATTCCCTTGGGAAGTACCTTGGCCTTGAGGGGATGGAAACCCGCGGCGCGGAAAACGGCGAGGCCGCCCTTGCCATGCTTGAATCGGAAAGTTTTGACGCGGTGATCCTCGATCTGCGGCTGCCCGGCATGAACGGGCAGGAGGTGCTGGAACAGCTTGAAAAACGGGGGATCTCTTCTTCCGTCATTATGATGAGCGCCCACGGTGAAATTCCCGACGCGGTAAGGGCCCTGAAAAGCGGCGCGGGCGATTACCTCGTTAAGCCCTTTGATCCTTCGGAACTTGCCATCAAACTCAGGGTCCTCGTGGAAAACAGGCGCCGGGAAAACATTATGGAAGCCCGGAAGCGCACGGCCGGTTCCAGAACCATGCTCCTTGGAAAAAGCCCCGCCATGCTGAAGATTTCGCGGGACATAGACAGGATAGCCTACGCGGATGTGACGGTACTTGTTACCGGCGAAAGCGGCACGGGAAAGGAAGTGGCCGCACGCGAGATACACGCGCGCGGTCCAAACAGCGACGAGCCTTTTGTCGCGGTGAACATGGGCGGCATACACGAGGGCCTCATGGAAAGTGAACTCTTCGGCCATGAAAAGGGTTCTTTTACCGGGGCGGCGGGCAGGAAGACCGGCCTCTTTGAACTTGCGGGCGGCGGCGTCATCTTCCTTGACGAAATAGGGGAAATGTCCATGCCCCTTCAGGTAAAGCTCCTCCGTGTTTTGCAGGAAAGAAAGATACGCCGTCTTGGCGGGATAAGCGATATTCCCGTAAGGGCCCGGATCATTTCCGCCACCAATCAGGACCCCGAAGCCATGGTACAGGAGGGCCGTTTTCGCGGGGATCTGTACTACCGTCTCAACGTGTTCCGCATTGCCATGCCGCCGCTCCGCGAAAGAAAAGAAGACATTCCCCTGCTTGCCGGGCATTTGCTTTCCCAAAGCGGAAGACCCCGTTATACCGTTGATTCCGGGGCCATGGAAAAACTCATGTCATGGTCTTTTCCGGGAAACATACGCGAGCTTGAGAACATCCTTGAGCGGGCCCGCATCTATTGCCGCGATTATGTCATACGGCCCGAGGACATAGACCTGCACGGCTCGCCCGCCGCGCCCGTATCCGGGGAGCCTGTTCCGCCTTCCGGGGAGCCGCTTTCCGCCCCCCTTCCGGGGGAGCCGCCCCCCGCCCGCGCCGTTCCTTCGCTTGATACGGTTGAAAAAGACGCGATTACGCGGGCCCTTGCAAACTGCGGGGGTAACCGCACCAAAGCGGCGGAACTTCTGGGAATAAGCAGGCGGACCATCCTTAACAAGATACGAATATACGGCCTGAAATAGCGGATCATGGCGTCCGGGCAGTTGACACGCTACAGATGGCGTATTAT
>JAISEB010000007.1 GCA_031264395.1 Treponema sp.
GTCCGAAGGCCGTCCATGCCGGGAAGCATGATGTCAAGGATAATACAGTCGGCCCCGTTTTTTTCAAGAAGGGCTATGCCTTCCTCTCCCGTTCCCGCCTCGAGAAGTTTCCATCCTTCGCCGGAAAAGGCAAGGGCGAGCATTTCCTGAATTCCGGGATCATCCTCGATGATTAGTACGGCGGCCTTGTTCACGGCAGCTTTCCCCGTCACGCGTTAAGTTCCTCATGCCTGCTTTCCGTCATATAAATTATCGCCTCGCAGATATTGGTGATATGATCCCCCAAGCGTTCAATATCCCCCGAGGTATGGAGAAAACGCAGGGCCTTTTTAAGCAGTTCGGGATGTTTCTTCATCAGCTTTAACAACTCTTCGGAAAGTCTTTTATGCTCGCCGTCAATGATGTCGTCCATGGCGGCGGCCTTTCGCGCGGCCTCCGGATCCTGTTTCAGATACGCCGAAATGGAAGCGCGGATCATTTCCTGGCCGGTTTTTACCATCAGCGCAAGGCGTTCCATTGCGCGGAACGGCGTCCTGCCGGAAAGTTTTATCGCCGTCTTCGCCAAGTGTACCGCATGATCCCCGGCCCGTTCAAGGTTCACCGTAATCTTCAGTATCGTAAAAATTTCCCTAAGGTCCCTGGCGACCGGCTGCTGGGTAGCGATGATCATGACCACGGCGTCCTCTATTTTAAGCTGCATTGAGTTAACCGCGGTGTCGCCTTCGCGGACGGCCTTCGCCAGTTCCGTGTTGTTATCCTGAAAGGCCGCAAGGGCTTTTCCAAGGGCTTCCTCAACCAGGGACGACATCGCAAGAATATCGTGGCGCAGGCGGTTGAGTTCTTCGGAAAAAACCATACGTTTGTTTTCCATAAAATTATCCCGGTTAACCGAACATTAACCGAACCTCCCGGAAATATAGTCTTCGGTTTTCTTGTGGGAGGGATTGGTAAAAAGCGTCCGCGTGTCGCCGTATTCAACAAGCTCCCCCAGAAGGAAAAACGCCGTTTTGTCGCTTACCCGCGCCGCCTGATGCATCGCGTGAGTCACGATGATAATGCTGTAGTCTTTTTTCAGTTCGCCGATAAGCTCTTCTATTTTGCCCGTGGCAATCGGATCAAGGGCGCTGGTCGGCTCGTCCATCAGGATGATCTCCGGTTCCATGGCAATGCTCCGGGCTATGCAGAGCCGCTGCTGCTGGCCGCCGGAAAGGCTCAGGGCGGATCTTTTCAGCCTGTCCTTTACCTCGTCCCAGAGCGCGGCTTTGACCAGGGCCGCCTCAACCAGTTCTTCAAGCTTCCGCCTGTTCCGCAGTCCCTGCATCCGTTTGCCGTAGGCAACGTTGTCAAAGACGCTCATGTTAAACGGGTTCGGCTTCTGGAACACCATGCCGACCCTGGTCCGCAGCTCCGTCACGTCAAGGGATCCGTAAATGTCTTCTCCGTCAAGCAAAATGTTTCCCGTAACGCGGCATGACGGAATCAGGTCGTTCATGCGGTTCAGTATCCTGATAAAGCTTGACTTTCCGCAGCCGGAAGGTCCTATAAGGGCGGAAACCTCCCGCCGGGCAAGGGAAAAATTGATGCTTTTAAGCGCGTGAAAATCTCCGTAAAAAAGATCCAGGCCGCTGACTTCAATTTTGTCGGATGTCATTCGGATTCTCCCATTCGTTTTCTGAAAGCCCAGGTGATGATCTTTGTCGACGTGTTGATCACGAGCACCACGATAATAAGAACCGCCGCCGTGGCAAAGGCTATGCCGAAGTCGTCGGGATGAATCGCCTCTTTGGTCAAATAGTACAGGTGTATGGTCAGGGTACGGCCCGATTCAAAAACGGATTTCGGAAGGTTCCGGGCAATTCCCACCGTAAGAAGCACCGGGGCGGATTCTCCGACAACCCTGCCTACGGCAAGAATCGCCGATGTGACAATACCCGGCAGGGCCGGCGGAATCACCACAAAAAAGATCGTCTGAAATTTTGTCGCCCCCAGCGAAAGGCTTCCTTCCCGGAAAGAACCGGGAATGGTCTTGAGGGATTCTTCCACAGTCCGTATGATTACCGGCAGGATCATGATGCTGAGGGTGAGGGCCCCGGATATGATCGACTGGCCGAATTTAAACACGCGGCAAAACACCAAAAGCCCGAAAAGACCGTAGATAATGGACGGGATGCCGGCCAGGGTTTCAATGGCGAGGCGAAGCAGCCTGACGACGGGGCTGTTACGCGAATATTCGTTGAGAAAGACAGCCGTCATTATTCCCACGGGAAGGGCGATGACCAGCGAGACCAGCACCACATAAAACGTGGTAACAATCATCGGCAGTATGCCCCCGTTTTCCGCCGAACCGAACACAAACGCGGGGCTGAGAAAACCCGCCGCCTGGACAAGTATATAGGCAAGGATAAGAACAAGGATCGCCGCCACCAGTACAAGCCCGGCGGCCATAATCCCGTAAAGAAACCCGTCCTGTATTTTCCGTGTTTTCATGACACCTTTGCCTTCGCGTGGTCCGTTCATGGCTCCTCCGTTTTTCGCCGTATAAAAAGGATAACGCTGTTGAGGGCGAGGATAAGGACAAACAGTACCACGCCGATTGAAAAGAGGATTTCGTTGTGCCGGCCTTCGGCGTATCCCATTTCAAGGGCTATCGTGGCGGTCAGGGTACGCAGGCTGTCGGTGATCCCCCGGATAAATTGAGGGGAATTTCCCGCTACAAGAATGACCGCCATGGTTTCTCCGACGGCGCGGGATATTCCCAGGATCACGGCGGCCGTTACTCCCGACTTTGCGTGGGGCAGTACCACCGACCAGGCTGTCTGCATTTTGCTTGCCCCCAAAGACAGCGACGCTTCCCGAACGGAAACGGGAACGGCCCTGAGGGATGTTTCGGCGATGGTAATTACCGTCGGCAATATCATCACCCCAAGAACCATGGCGGCGGCAAGAAGGCCGTTGCCCGACGGTACCCGGAACGTGTTTTTTACCCAGGGAACGACGACCATGAGGCCGAAAAATCCATACACCACGGAAGGAATTCCCGCAAGCAGTTCTATGCCGCTTCTGATAAACGAAGCCGGTTTTGCCGGGACAAATTCGGCAAGAAAAACGCAGGAGAGGATCGCCAGCGGGAGGCCCAGAAGAATGGCGGCAAAACTTACGATGATCGTACCGAGTATCATCGGCAGTATCCCGTAAAGTTTATTGTAGGTCGGACGCCATTCAAACCCGGTAATAAAATCGAAAAAGTTGTAGGGCCGTTCCGGCAGCAGAATATGTATTTTCGACGATATACCCGGCAGACGTCCCGGATACGTTACCGTCCAGGTATAAGCCTGGGGATACGTTATTTCGCCGCCTTCGTTTCTGGTAAAGGCAAGAGCCTTCTCCGGATCTTTTTCGGCGTTGTTCACGGCAATTTCCAGAACCCCCGAAGATCCGCCGTCCGAAAATTGTACAAGGATCGCGGAAGCGTCCGGCGGAATGTTGATAAAGGTCGTATGGTCCCGGTACAATTCGCCGTTTACGGTAATCTCTTCGATTCTTTCGGGAACGATGCGTATTCCTTGTGCCGTCGAAAAAACAAAAGGCCCGGCACCCTGGACAAAAACAAAAACCAGAATGGAAGCCAGCGCAAGTACCGAGCTGAGCGACATCAGCCGGAAGAGCCAGGCAAAAAAAACATCAGAATGACGGCGGTTAAACATACCTCTTCCCAACATCAGATATTGGGAACATACCGGGGCAGTGTTAAAACGGCGTGAGGGGATTGTTAAAGTTTGGTTAATACAGCGCCCATACAGGGAACTGCCGGACGCCTTTGTGCGGCACATGGCGGCGGCGACGAAGCCCACGGGCGGGCTGGCCGATCATCGCCTTTCCTTACGGACGCCCTGGCGTCGCTTTTTCTGTAGGATGTCGGATGCCCTCCCGGAGCTTCCCGCCGCCGCCCCATTCCGGGCAAAGGCGTCCGACTACAACCAAAGGCGCTGTACTATCTGTGGTTACAGGCCTTTGCCGGCGGAAGAGTTGTCCCTGCCCAATTCAAAGGCCCTCATGCGATCCTGGGGGAACACCTCTTCCCGCCGTTTTCTGCGGGCCCCTTCGTCAAACATGGTCATACCGTATTTGCCGTAATCTTCAGTCTGCCAGGTGGCGGTGGAAAGGAGGGTTTTGACGGGGCCGAAAATCCGGGTAAAAAGGTCTTCGTAAAATATAA
>JAISEB010000026.1 GCA_031264395.1 Treponema sp.
TTTTCAAACGAAGGCTTCGTTATGGTTATCTGCGTCCGTTCCTTGACAAAAACGCCGTTAATAACGGCGCCGCGGAGTTCATCCACATAGAGAAAACGCTGGGGAACAAAACGGCCGCCTATGCGGTGGTAATCGGGAATTGCCGTCGTCCGCAAAAGCTGGCCCGAAAGACTGTAATCCTCGCTCTTTCTGATAAGCCCGTCCCCGCTTACCCATATCTTCATCCGGGGATAGGTAACTTCGCTGGTAACGGCCTCCAGGGTCAGAACCCGGCACTCAAAACGGCCCAGCGCCGCGTTTTCACCGGCCGTGATACGGTAATCGCGGGCCAGGGTTGACCGGGTAAAGTCCGAATTGCGGGCATTGGTATTTTGAAAACGCTCCGCGCTTGACGTGGTGTTAAAGCGGCGGCCTTCGGGATCGTAGATCCACAGGGTTTTTCCCTGTTTAAGATACCCCTGGCCCCGGCTGATCGCCGGCTGCATGATAACAATCACATAGGTTTCGCTGGAATCCCGCCTGAACACCCCCGCTACGGTGGTAGACCGGGCCTGCCCCGGCTTTTCCTGAACAATGGTATATTCGGCGGAAAAATCCGTGTCGTAGTAGCTGGCCAGCGCATCGACCTGTTCGAGCAGTTCCTGATCGGAAACCGCCCAAAGGGAAGATGAAACAAAAAACAGGATGGCAAGTATTTTCTTCATACCAGCTAAAACCACTTGTACACCCCTGTTGTTACCGCTACAGCCCCTGAAGCAGGCGTGGCAGGGGACTGCGGACAAAACGGAAAGCGGGAAACCAGACCGCGGCAAAGAGCATGCAGAAAAGAACCGCCACATTCGCCAGCATGGCCGGAAGGCGGTACAGAGCGGTGAGCCGGCCGTCTTTCATGAAAATTTCAAAACTGGGAAACCATGAAAAGGAAAGAAATCCAAGCCCCCAGACAATGACGCGGGCGGCGGCAAAACCGCCGGCAAGGGAAAGAAACCCAAGCCCGAACACCTCCAGCACAAGGACATGCGTTACATCAGACTCATAAAAACCTATGGCCCGCATGGTTCCCAGCTCCTTTACGCGCTCGTGGAGAATAAGCCTGAAGGTTACCGCGGCGCTGACCAGAATGATAAGGAGCATCATGACATAAAGAAACCAGGTGAGTATGTTCATCGCGTTCAGCAGATCCGATACTTCCGAAAGCAGCACCGGAATGCTTGTCACAAAGAGCGTAATCCCCGGCTGGAGGTAAGCCGTCTCAGAATCCAGTTCGGCCCTGCTTTCAACCAGGGGGCCGGTCTGAACCAGTTTTTCAAGCTCGGCCTGAAACGCCGCCTTCTTTTTTTCCGCGTCCGGGCGGTTCCTGAAATAAAAACCCATGCTGGAACATTCACCGTCCGCAAATTCAAGAAGCCTGTTAAGCGACAGCCGGGATACATAGGCCTTGTAGTAGCCGAAGATGGTGGCGTCATTCACCACCGCGGACACGGTGTACAGGGCGGTATTCTTCCAGCCCATACGCGTTTCAGTCTCAACGACAAGACTGTCCCCCTGCCGCGCGCCCAGCGCCATTGAAACCGGAGACGAAAGCACAATACCGTCATCCCCTTCAAAGGGTGAAAGGGGGGCCTCCGTATAATCAAGAGCGTTGAAATAGGACGCCTCGGCGTCCCAATCAACCCCGATAACGTATTTCAGATCCACCGCCGTTCCGTTAAAATAAAGAACGCCCCCCCGGCTGCCGCAATTGGTCCTTTTTACCACATGGTCAAAATCCAGCCGCGTGTTCTCCGCGGCCCGCATGACGGCGGCCATGTGTTCACTTTTCATGTGCTGGGAAGAACCAATATCCGTGTCTTGGGCCAGAACAACCAGATCCCCGGCATAATGGGACTGGGAACTGTTGTACACATTCTCGTACATTCCGTCCTTTACCGACGTGATAACCGTTACAATACCAAAACCGAAGACCAGGGCCAAAAAAAGAAAAAAATAGCGCCGGCGGTAGCGGCACAGGTATGTTACGGCAAGCTTGAGTATTTTGACGTTTTTTATCATCCCTGCCGCACAGCCTCCACGGGATCTATACGCACCGCCGTTTCCACAGGATACAGGGACGCGGCAAAACCCAGAACCGCCGCGGCCGCCAGGGACAGGCCCGCCATGCCGGGAATAAAAACCAGATGTACCGTTTCCCCTCCCAGAAGGGAGGCAATAAGGGCGTTGGGAATATGCACATTAAGGGAATTGACAAGGCGTATACATACATAACCGGCAAGTATTCCCAGCACACCGGCGGCAGCGGCGAGGATTCCGTTTTCACCAAGGATAAGGCCGCGTATATAGGCGTCTTCCGCGCCTATGGCCCGCAGGGTCCCTATCTCCCTGGTCCGCCTGAAAACCGAAACAAGGAGTATATTTACCGCCGCGATGCCCCCCGCCACACTGACCAAAAACATGCCGGAATTGAAAAGGGCCTGCACCATCAGCATGAGTATCGCCGAAATTCCCGCGGCCATGCGCCAGTCTACCGCCCGGACGCCGTACGGGAGGAGCTTCCTGTTGAGGGAAGCGATTGCCGCCGAAACGGAAATTCCTTTCCTGAATTTCAGAATGATAAAATTCCAGTCGCCCCCTGTAAGAGGGACGTTTTCTTCTTTTGAGGCGCTTAGAAAAGACGCCAGGGCGGCGGCCGAAAAAAGGCCGTCCGCGGAACCGGCGTTTTCCGCGCCGCCGGAGAAGTCTTCCCCGGCGGAAAAATCTTCCCCAAAAAGCCCGTCAATAGAAACATCCAGAAGATCCAGGGCTTCCCTGCCGACGGCGACATCCGAAGACGCCACCTGAATGGAGGCAAGGACCCGCGCCGTCTGCGGATCGGCAAGGATCACCTCGTTCATAAACTGGCCGGGATTCCGGTAGCTGAAAATGCCGGTAAGGGGCACTTCCCGTATTTTAAACCCCGTCTTTCCCGCGGAAGTAAACAACATGGGGTCCCCGGCCTCAGGACGAATTCCGGTCTTTTCGGCGATACGGTC
The DNA here is from genome assembly GCA_031264395.1 of Treponema sp. Classification (GTDB taxonomy): domain Bacteria; phylum Spirochaetota; class Spirochaetia; order Treponematales; family Breznakiellaceae; genus JAIROE01. The sequence continues at coordinate 3,030 of JAISEB010000026.1, forward strand.
CGCCCTTTCCGATGTAATCATGCCGCCGTATTCACCGGAAACAGGGAAACGCCCTTCTTCCAGCCGTATTCCGTCAAAAAAAGAAAAGTACGTGTCCATATCAACGCCCGCCAGCAGGGCCGCTTCACGGACGCCGCCAAGATCAAGATACACCCTGCAGGAAACCTGGCTCGTAATACCGGCTATTCCCTGTTCCGCGAGGACCGCCTCCATGACCGTGTCATATGCGGGCAGCATGGGAATCGTAAAGAATTCATCAATAATGGGGATATTGGCCCCGAAGAGGTTCATGACAACATCACCGGACTTCTGGATCACCGCGTCGCCGGTAAGGCTTTCCACAAAGGCTTCGTGAAGGCTCTGTTCAGATCTGCCGATGAGACTGTTCCCGATAAAAAAAAGAAAGGTAATTACCATGATAAGCAAAACAACAATAAGACTGTTCTTTTTGTTTCTGACGATGTTTCTGAAGGCAAGAAGGAGGATCATCCCGCGCCCTGCTTTCCGGGGCCGGTTTGGCCGGATTTTTTCCGCCGGTCCGATTCAACCGCGCCGTCCCTGAGGAAAATCACATGATCGGCCATTTCCCAAATATCAGGATCGTGGGTTGAAAAAATGAAGGTGGTTCCGTCTTCCCCGTTTACCTTCTTCATTAATTCCAGAATGCGTTCCCCGGTGGCAGAGTCAAGATTGGCAGTAGGCTCGTCGGCAATGACAATTTCGGGCCGCGTTACCAGTGCCCGCGCAATGGCGACGCGCTGTTGCTGTCCCCCGGAAAGTTCCGCGGGAAGGTGCTTCTTCCGGTCGGCGAGCCCCACTTCTTCAAGCAGAGCTTCAACCCTTTCCCGCCTTTCTTTTTTGGA
>JAISEB010000052.1 GCA_031264395.1 Treponema sp.
ATTATGGAAGGGAAGCTCAGGGACGCCGCCCTGCTTCGCGCCGGGAAAGAAAGGCCGTCCGTGTACTGGGAACTTTCGGAAGATCCCCTCATCAGCGCCGGAAAGGACAGTTTCGTAAACGAGGCGCTGGAAAGGGCGGGGGGAAGGAATATCTTCGGGGATCTTGATGCGGCCTGGCCCCTGGTAAGCGCCGAGGAAGTGCTGCTCCGCGGTCCCGAATGGATACTCACGGGGGACGATCGCCGCCCCCTTCCTGACGCGGCGTTTTTCGCGCGGCGTCCGGGATGGGCGGCCATTCCCGCCGTAAGGGAAGGCCGCGTCGCCGTTATAAACGCCGCCCGGCTTTACCGCTATGGCCCGCGCCTTGCCGACGCGGTGCTTGAAATCGCGGAGGTCACGGGCGGAGGGGAAAGGTGAGGCGCGGGGACGCGCCCGGAAAAATACGGGCATCCCGGAGTTCCCGCGCACGGGGTTCTTCCGGGAGGCCCGGTGTCTTTGCCGTCCTCTCATGCGCCCTTGCCGGATCTTTTGTCTGGGGCCTTTTTTCGGGACAGGCGGATTTTCGCCCGGCGGATCTGGTTCCGGCCTTCTTTTCCGTTTTGGAGGGCTCAGGCGGAACGGCCGCGTCGGTGTTTTTTGCCATACGGCTTCCCCGCGTGCTTCTGGCGGCCGTCATCGGCGCTTCCCTGGGGATCTCCGGGGCCGCCTTTCAGGCCATCTTTCGCAATTCGCTTGCCGATCCCTTTATCATAGGGGCGTCTTCCGGGGCGAGCCTTGGCGCGGGGCTTGCCATCAGCCTTGGCATAGGCCTTGCTTCGCCTTTTTCCCCCGTCCCTTTTTTCGCCTTTTCAGGAAGCCTTGCCGCGGTGATCCTCGCCTTTGCCGTTTCCCGCGCCGCCGGAGATCCCCCGCCGTCGGCCGCCCTGCTGCTTGCCGGAACCAGCGTCGGATCGTTTTTTTCAGGAATTCTTTCGCTGGTTCTTGTGCTGCGCGACCGCGGCCTTTATCAGGTGTATTACTGGCTTCTGGGAAGCCTTGGGGGAAGCGGATGGCGGGAACTCCTGTCGGTGCTTCCCGCGTCCGCCGCCGGCTGCCTTCTGGTGTGCCTTCAGGCGGGGGCCCTTGACCTCCTTATCCAGGGGGATGAGGAGGCCGCGAGCCTCGGGCTTGACGTTACAAGGACACGGTTCATTGCCGCTTCGGGGGCGGCCCTGGCGGCGGCCGCGGCGGTTTCCGCGGCGGGGATCATCGGCTTCGCGGGGCTTATCGCGCCTCACTGCGCGCGGCTCTTTACCGGGCCCCGCCATGCCCGCCTCATTCCCGCCTCCGCGGTAACGGGGGCCCTTATCCTCGTACTGGCCGACACGCTGGCCCGCGTTCTCATCCCGCCCGTTGAAATCCCCGTGGGCATTATCACGGGCCTCGGCGGGGCGCCCTTTTTTCTGTACCTCCTTGCCCGCCACGGCCGCTCGCTGGGAAGGCTCTCGTGAGCGCTCCCCTTCTTGAACTCCGCGGCCTTGAGGCGGGGTTCAGAAAAAAGCCGGTGCTGCGGGGGGTGGATCTTTCCCTTGCCGCCGGTGAAACGCTTGCCGTTGCCGGGCCCAACGGCTCGGGAAAAACCACGCTGCTCAAGACGGCCGCCGGAATCATAAAGCCGCTTTCGGGAAAGGTTTTTGTGGAAGGCCGTGACGGCGGCTTTCTTTCAAAAAAAGAATGGGCGCTACGGCGGGCCTATATTTTTCAGGCCGCCTTTCCTTCCTGGCCCTTTACCGTGTACGAGATCGTTTCGCAGGGCCGCCATTTCAGCGGGGGCAGGGGCGGAAAGGACGCCGTGGAGCGGGCCGTCGCGGCGGCGGGCCTTGAGGGATTTGAGGACAGGCCCGTCACCGAACTTTCAGGAGGCGAATACCAGCGGGTGCTTGTCGCGCGGGCCATGGCGCAGGAGGCGAAGATCCTCATTCTTGATGAGCCGTGCGGCAGCCTGGACCCCAAATACCGCGTCATGGTGATGGACCTTCTTGCGAAGATGACGGCGGAAGGGGCGGCGGTTCTTGTAAGCCTTCACGACAGCGATCTTGCCGTCCGTTACGCGGGCCGCGCGATTCTTCTGTACGGCGGAACGGTACATGCTACAGGCGCGCCGGAGGATATTTTCAGGGAAGGGAAGCTCGCGGGGATTTTCTGAAGCGCGCCACATACATGGGCCCCAGCCCGCCTTCGCGGTCGGGGAGCATGATACGCCCGTAACGGGTCTTTTCCCCTTCCTCAAAAGCGGGAATGTCGAAGAGGACCTCCCCGCCGTATTTTTCGGGGAGCCTTCCCGCCACGCCGTCGTTTTCTTCGGGGGAAAGGGAACAGGTAACATAGACGAGGACGCCCCCCGGCGAAAGAAGCAGAAAGGCCGCGGAAAGAAGCGCCCACTGCCGCCGCGCCAGGAAACGCGGCCGCGCGGGGGTCCACGCGCCAAGCGCGGCGGGGTCCCTTATGACATGGGCCTCGCTGGAACACGGCGCGTCAAGGAGCACGGCGGCGAAACGGTTCCGCTCGCTTTCGCGGCCCCCAAGCGCCGCCGCGTCGAATCCCGATACGGAAACCTGCCCGCGTTTTTCGGCGGGAAGGTGCCTGTCAAGAACATCCGAAAGACGGCGGCGCCTTTCGCCCGAGATGTCGTTCGCGATGAGGCGGAATCCGGGCGGCAGGGCCGACGCGATGACAAGCGTCTTGCCGCCCGGCGCGGCGCAGGCGTCGAGGATCTCTCCGCCGCCCGGGGCGTCCGAAGCGTCCG